>JBJKOR010000691.1:0-2893 GCA_046707185.1 Anaerolineales bacterium
GGCAAAGAGATGCGCATACGTATCCTCCACCGTCCGAAAGCAACCAGCGATGCCAAGTGTCTGCTGATGGTGTTGGGCTTGGTGCCTTTCGCTTACAAATGGTTGCGGTAACGTCTCACATCGTCCGCCGTGAGCTGTGCCAACGACCCGCCCAGGTATTTCTCGACCTGCTTCAAGTCCGCGGCGTAGCCGAGAATGGTCTTCGGTGATTTGTCGCGGTTCAATAGATACAGAAAGAAAGAACCCGGTCTCCGATGAATTGTGTTCATCGAAAACCGGATTCCTTCTTTTAGATTATCAGTTACTCTCTGCGGTCTCGACGGGATTCGAACCCGCGATCTCGGCCTTGACAGGGCCGCATGTTAGGCCGCTACACCACGAGACCTTTAGCGCGCAGTAGTTTATCACAGGCACAAAGCAGCGTCAAGCAAAATTGCTGATTTTGGGTTTATATTTGCACTTTGTGTAAATGGCACACATCCCACTCCAATTTACTAATTTGTAGATAGCAGAAGCACCCCTTTGCTTGACAGCCTCTCGCCGTGTGTTAAAATAGCTTCGTTATTTCTCAAGAAATGCCCGCTATGAGCGGGAATTATTAAAGATGCGGAGGGCACTTTTGACCAAGAACCGTACACAACAAATGGTGGATCGCCTGCGCCAGCTTCAAGCTTCCTCACCGGATATCGAGGCGTCGGCGATTGTCAGTGTGGATGGATTGAGTATTGCTTCCGCTTTGCCGCAAGGCGTGGAGGAAGATCGTGTCTCGGCCATGTCCGCCGCGATGCTTTCGCTGGGTGAACGCATCGCTACCGAGCTGGGCCGCGGATCTCTCGAGCAGGTTTATATCAAAGGCGAAAAAGGATACGTTGTCTTGATGTCTGTAGGCCAGGAAGCTGTGCTGACGGCCTTGGCGCGCGAGCAGGCCAAGCTTGGCCTGATTTTCCTTGATATGCGCCGGGCCGCCGAAGACCTGACGAAATTGATTTAGCGGAGATCTTGATGAGTCCTCTTCAAAAAAGCGGTTTATATTACCCCAATAAATTCGGCTTGATCATTATTAAATCCTTGGAAGAAGTCATGGGCAAGAATGGCTTGAACGCTATTCTTAATCTGGCTGGGCTGAGCCATTACATCGATAGTTATCCGCCGGATAACCTGGATAAAGGCTTTGACTTTGCTGAGCTTTCTGCCATTGGGGTGGCGCTCGAGGATATGTATGGCCCGCGTGGCGGGCGCGGCTTGATGCTTCGAGCTGGACGCGCGACGTTCTCCGATGCCTTGAAAAACTTTGGCGCGCTGGCTGGTGTGGCAGATCTGGCTTTTGTTGTCCTCCCGCTGCATGCCAAACTTCGTATCGGCGTGCCGGCCATGGCGAAGATCTTCACTCAACTGAGCGACCAACTCAGCACCGTGGAAGAAAAAGATAACGAATATCTTTATACGATTCACAAATGCCCTTGCTGTTGGGGGCGTCATGACGCCGATAAACCTGTCTGCTTTATTGCCACGGGTCTTTTACAGGAAGGCCTAAAATGGGTTTCCGGCGGCAATGAGTTCCGTGTGAATGAATCAAAATGTATCGCGGTTGGCGACGATGTCTGTGAGTTCGTCATCCAGAAAGAACCGATTGCTTGAGGTGGTACTGTGGCCGAAGCCAAATTCAAAATTCTCGTTGTCGAAGATGATCTGGATGTGGCTGAAATGCTCAACGCCTATTTTCGCGTTCAGGGCTATGAAGTCTATACGGTCAATTGGGGTGAGGATGGTGTTCGCTCCTGCCAAACCGTTCATCCGGACCTTGTGATTCTCGATATTCGCCTCCCTGATATTGATGGCTACGAAGTTGCCAAACGTTTGCGAGGCGACCGCCGCACCCAGGATATTCCGATCATCTTCCTGACCGAAAAGCGCGAGCGCGAAGACCGTTTGCACGGCCTCGAGCTGGGCGCCGATGACTACATCACCAAACCGTTCGACGTGCAGGAATTGCGGCTGCGTGTGCGCAATGCACTTCAACGTGTCAGCCAGGGTTCGCTCACCAATCCCGTCAGCGGATTGCCGGAAGGGGCCTTGGTGGATGAACATCTCGATAAATGCATCCAGGAAGGCGAGGCGGCTCTTTTGCTTGTCTCGCTTGAGCATTTGGATACTTTTCGCGAGGCCTATGGATTCGTTGCCTCTGACGATGTCTTACGCGCCTTCAGCCTGATGATTGTCAACACCATGCGCGAACTCAGCAACGGCGATGATTTCCTCGGTCATGTTGGCCCTGCCGATTTTGTCCTGAAGGTTGCACCATCCAATCTTTCAACATTGTATGAACGACTGCATTCCCGGCTCGATCAGTCACTCGATTACTTCTATCCCATCAAGGATCGCGATCAGGTCTCGAAACGTAAGAACCGCCTCGAGGTCCGGATGTCCGAGATCCAACTGGCATCTGGCGGGCATTTCAAGAACGCAGAGCAACTGAAGGTCGAGTTAATGCGCCGGAAAAAGTAGGAAGTCCATTGCGTATCACCGTTGTCATTCCGACTTATAACGAAGCGGAGAACCTGCCCAAACTGGTCTCCGCTTTATTTACGCTTCCTTTGGATGTGCGAATTTTAGTGGTGGACGACAACAGTCCCGATGGAACTGGAGTCATTGCAGATGAACTTGCAGCACAGAATTCGCGCCTGCGCGTGATGCATCGTGAACGCAAAGAGGGATTGCGTTCCGCGTATTTGAATGGGTTCCGCCTCGCCCTGGACGATGGAGCGGACGCCGTTGCCCAAATGGATGCCGACTTTTCGCATGATCCCGCCAAACTGACAGAGATGGCCGCGCGCTTGGAAGCTTGTGATTTGGTCATTGGTTCACGTTATGTCAAGGGCGGCGCTGTGGACGA
>JBJKOR010000692.1:0-7509 GCA_046707185.1 Anaerolineales bacterium
GTGTGAGGGCGAGACGAAGTTGATGTTGTGCGCGCCCTCGGATTGGAGCCGCAGCATTTCATCGGCGAGTTCGTCGACGGATAAAACGCGGCTCGGATGAAGTTGAAATTCCTGGCTGATCTGGTAGTTTTGGCAGAAGACGCAGCGCAGATTGCAGCCTGCGAAGAAAATCGTCCCCGAGCCTCGCGTGCCGGAAATGGGCGGCTCTTCGCCAAAATGCAGACCGGCGTGCGATATCCGAATCTCCGCGCCGATTTTGCAGACCGCGAGTTTGCCTGCGATACGATCCACGCCGCATTCGCGCGGACAACAAACGCAGTGAGAGAGTTGGGCGGTGAAAGGTTCGTCCGTAACCATTGCGTTTGAGTATAAAGTAATTTTTCTCGATGAACAATTGATGAAAGTCATCAAGTTGCGGTTAGGCGGCAGTTGGTTTTGGCGGTAAACGTACGGATGGTAAGACTCGAGTGGTTCACGAACGAGATTACGAGCACGCTGAAGTCGGCGTTAGAAAGTGTTTTAAAACTAATGAACAAATTCCTGTATGTCATTCTGAGCGACCGAAGGGAGCGAAGAATCTCGTTTTTTCAGCAAAGTTTTCTTGAGTCTTCGAGATTCTTCGTGGCGCTTTGCGCCACTCAGAATGACATGTTGAGATGAGAATTTTGACTTTTAAAACACTCTCTTAGGCATTATGATATTTGGGTAATATCTTTGTTAAAAGAAAATAATTTCCATCGTTTTACATCATCTTGATAATCGAATTGGGTCAATCCGCAAAGGTCTGTTTTGAAATCACTGCGCCTAAACACGGGAATATCAAGTAAATACGTCATACATACTCGAATCAACCCATCATGGCTGACGATGAGTATGGGTTCGTTTCCGTGTAGTTGTATTTTTCCCTGTAAGAATTCGGAGATTCGCGACTTTACTTCTTCTCCAGTTTCGCCTCCCGGAAAACGAAAATCACTTGTTCGTGCAATATATTGCTTCCATGCGTCAGGATATGTCCTTTCAAATTCTTGCTCGCTCATTTCATCGATGTATCCATTATCTATTTCATTTAGCCGGCGATCTATTACCGGTTGAATTTGCTTTATTCTGGCTATGGGTTGGGCGGTCTGGAAGGTTCGTATGTATTCGCTGACATAGATGGCAGAAATATCTATCTTTCTAAAATATTCAATAATTGCATTTGCTTGCCTGTTTCCTTTTTCGCTCAGTGGAGGATCTTGATGCTTCAATATTGCGTTGTAAAAATTACCTGCTTCTTTATCTCCATGTCGTAATAGATATAGGGTCATGTCATTCTCCCTGTAATGGGCGGCTCTTCGCCAAATGCAGACCGGTGTGCGATATCCGAATCTCCGCGCCGATTTTGCAGACCGCGAGCTTGCCCGCCATACGATCCACGTCGCATGCGCATGGACAGCAGACGCAGTGCGTGAATTGGCTAGAAAAAGGTTCGTTCATAACCATTGCATTTGAGTATACGGCATTGCTCAAAATGTAAACTTTATATATCAAGGACTTTGTCAAGCCCGCGATGTAAGCCAACCAAAGTATTAATTTTTCGAATTGCCAATAAAGCGCCGTCTATGTAAGGCTGGGCGCTGCTGCCAGAGTCGTGCCGAATTGAGAGTCTTTGGTCTGGCATGGCAAAAATAACTTCCGCTGAAATGGCATAACCAGGCAACCGAATCGAGTGAACTTGTGAGCCATCCATACGTGCGCCGCGAGTTTCGAGAACGCCTTGATTTTCTTCGATGGGAACGGTAAGCTCAGAAGGGCGAATAGCAGATAATCTATGGACTAACTCTCGCGCGGTTCCGCTGGGTGTATCTTTCTTTTCGTCGCTGGCATAATCTATGATTTCCCACTGAGAAATGTATTTGGCGGCAACTTCGGCGAATTTTTGCAACAATACAACTGTAAGCGCAAAATTGCCAACGGCTAGCACGCCTTTATTGTATTTTTCAGCGGCTGCCGCAATTTCGACGTAATCTTTGTCGGTTAACCCTGACGTACCGATAACGGCCTGCGCTCCATTTTGCAAAGCCGTCAGGACATTTGATTTGGCAACATCTGGTTTGGTGTATTCGAAAAATACATCGCAAGGATGATTGGTCAGCGCTTCCTGTGCGGTTGCGTAAATGGTGCAATCCAGGAGAGGCTCATTTAACACATCGCCCAAATTATGCCGAGCGTGTGTGCGTGATACGGCAGCGACCAGGCGAATATCACTGGATTTTGAGATGGCAACCGCAAGGGCTGAACCAGCCCATCCAGTTGCCCCTGCGAGACAGACACGAATTGACATTTTTCACCATGACTATTGTACTTTCAAAACAATGGGCGAACAGCCGATTAAGCCTTGATTGCAATGGCGCTCAACTGCTCGTAATAAGGCTGGCATTCTTCCAATAACGGTCTCAACGCCTCTGGGAATGGATCAGATTTTTGAATGTATCTTCCAAAGCCAGTGGATTGGTGCACCGATTTATACCAGTACTTCGCCCATGAGCCGTCTTCAGGGCGGGCGCCTGCTCCCCAGCTTAGCATTGCCTCCTGAAAGGGAATGCCAATCCGTTCGCATAATTCGCCCAGCACCTTTTTTGGGTTGAGCAGAATTTGTTTCGAGTCCAATACCGGCGGGTCCTGCCCCATGGACTGCAACAGGCTCAACAGTTCGGTGTGGGATTTATAGTCCACGTCCTGTAAAGATGGGTTTTGTATTTGGGTCGCAAAGCTCGGCAGCATGTCAAGCGGGTCACGCGTCAGCAGGATGTTAACTGTCTGGGAAAGGAAATCCCGATCGAGGTCGAGTAAATGATGCGTCATGTGTTTGAAGAAAGCCACGGGCTTGGGCTGGTCGCCAAGGATCAGGTCGCGCACAACCTTTTCGCCATCGTTCTCCATGCTCGCGATCACTTCCTGTGCGCCGGGGTGATACTCACGGGCGTGCGTCTTGGAAAGGTAGTAGGCGTATAACGGTTCATCGTAGACCACCGTATCGTCCCGCTGGGCGAAGGAATACATTAGCGCGGTGGAAATATTGCGCGGGCCACTCCACAAACAGATGCGCACGATTTTCTTCGACATGATTACCCCGCCTCCTTCGCCGCCAAAACTGCCCGATGTATTTCAGCCTGGTATAACTCTGTAAGCTTTTCTGTCATCGGCCCGGACTTGCCATTCCCGATCAGGCGTCCATCCACTTTGAGGACGGGGGTCAACCCGCCAAATGTGCCGGTAACGAAAGCCTCGTCCGCGCCATAGACATCGAACAGGGAAAAATTCTTCTGGTAACAAGGAATATTGTTTTCATTGGCGACCTTGATGATCTTTCCACGCGTAATGCCATTCATGCAGTATTGCCCGGTCGATGTCCACACTTCGTCATTCTTGACCATGAAAAAGTTGGTGGCGTTGCAGGTGGCGACGAATCCATGAATATCGAGCATCAAAGCCTCATCGGCGCCCGCTTCGAGCGCCTGCACCAGCGCCATCACTTCGTGTATTTTGCTGTGACAATTCAGGCGCGGATCGAGATAATCTGGCGAGCCGCGGCGGATGCTGCTGGTGAACAAGGTTACGCCGCGCTTGCGAGAATCCGGGCTGGCAAGTTTGTATTCAGGGATGATGACCAGGTTGGGTCCCGTCAACACCAGGCGCGGGTCCTGTGAGGGAGTCTTTTTGATCCCGCGCGTGAGCATGAAACGGACGTGCACACCGTCGTGCATGTCGTTGGCTTTGAGCGTATACCAAATCTTTTCGGTCAGCTCCTGGCGGGTCATTTTCAGGTCCATGCCTACGGTTGCCGCTCCTTGCCACAGACGATCCAGGTGCTCGTCTAAAAAGACCAGGACATCCTCGTGCAGACGGAGTGCTTCCCAGATTCCATCCCCCACCAAATAACCGCTGTCGAAAACGGAAATCTTGGCCTCATTGCGCGGGAAAAGCTCCCCGTTGATGTAGATCAAAATTTTTTCGTTGCGGTCGTCCTGTACAGCGTTGTGAGTTCCGTGAACAGCCATGCGCAGCTCCTTTATATTAAAGTTTATCGATTCGGATATTCTCCCTCCCCCTAGCTTTACCGGCGAGAAATGCAAGATCGTCTTACATGATAGCAGAAGGTTTTTCTGTTTCACACGGCTCAGGAGGGTATTCCGGGCTGGCTTCTTAATAGCGGTAGACTACCATTCGTTCCATCCTGCGCAGCGTGGGGTTGACCTCCTGGATGCGGTAAAGGGTTCGCCACCACAACGGGAATCGGGAAAATGCAACCAGTTCGCTTGGTTTGAATTCCTTGATCAGTTCAAGCTTTGGCTCGAGCTGCTTAATGTCCTGGGGATCATCGAGACCCCACCTGTAGGTTGCCCCTGTTCCTCCGACGTTCGAGCCGGCTCTTTTCACGATGAATGAATTGCAGATATCGAAGATCATCTGACCGCTGGGGAAGTGAGCGGCTACCGCCTTGAGAAGTGATTTCACTTCTGTTTCGCTCAGGTAGTGCAACACTCCTTCGGCGATAAACAGCCCAGGTCGACCTCGTGGAACCTCATCCAGCCAGTGCAAATCGTCCAGAGGCGCACCAATTTGGTGATAGGCGGCGTCCCGTTCAGGAAACAGTTGGCGGCGCAGATCGATCACGTCTGGGTAATCCACATCGAACCACTCGACGCTGGCGGGCGGTTCGATCCGGAAGACGCGGCTGTCCATTCCACAACCCACCTGGAGGACGACCGCCTCCGGGTGATCGGATAGAAAGCGGGTTGTGAGCAGATCAAAGGTCGCGGCGCGCGTGGCGACGATGGTGGGTCCGATATCTTTCCATATGCTCCATGACGCCACACCCGTTAATTGCTTGCTCAGGTCATAATCGATATGCCGCATGGCTTCTTCGGCCCAGGGATCGCGCAAGATGGGATTCTTCCACTGGCTCTGAATTGCTCGACTGCTCAAGGTCATGAGCATCGTTTCCTTTTCTTTTGTGAACTGGATCTTATCGGTTGTCATTGATCGCTCCTTAGAGATTGTTTGCTTCGCGTCCTTTGCCTGTTGGACTGCTCGGTCGCAATCCTTTCTTTTCTGCTGCATTTTTATTGAATGAGATTAGCTCAATCGGTGCTCCGTTGCGCAAAATCATTGCCGATTAGTGGGACGATCGAGGAGCGAGCATCCAGCCTGCAGCGATGCGAGACAGCGTACACGCTTGTTGGGTGCTTTAAATTATTCGCAAATCATTTCGAACGGGGAATGAGTTTTACAAACGATAATTCTTCGCCAAGTGCCCTAAAATCTTCTTCGTTATTTTTTACCCGATATCCCATTATGCCGGCCATTCTGGATTCAACAGGATGTTTTCTGAAAAAGTCGACCATTATATCTCCACCTTCTTTTGATGGTAGGTCTTCAGCGTGAACATCTATAGTATTTCTGCCGACCATAATTGATGTATCAGGATTCTTCTTGATGTTTTGATACCAATCAGAGCTTTTCCCATAGGCTGCATCTACAATAAAGGTGTTAGTTGACTTGTCGTGGTGGGCTACTTCTAGAATAGTTTGTCTTTGTTTTCCGCTCTTCCTGCCGATGTGATTTAGAAGCAGAAGACGATCACCAAAAAGCCAGCCAAAACCTCCCCTATAAAGCGCGATTGGAAATCTGAAGAGCAGTCTACTTAAGCCTCGAGGAGATTTTAGTTCTCTGATTTTTTCCGGCATGGTTACTTATCCTTTCAGAAAGGACGAAAAATCACAAACATGTTTCACGACACCCGCTGGTGTACATTACCGATAGGGCGGACGGCGTCCCGTAGTTATGCAACAGTATACTCCAGGCAGGCAGACCAACAAGCTCACTTGTGCTGGACATGAGCTTTTTTCTCCCCGGGGAAGACGTGATCGCATTTGAAAAGGAGCGGTCACACATGTTTGTAAAGTTTCATAAGTAATTCGTCGCAATTAAAGACAAGTCCCTGCACTCCGAACCCAGGGACTTGTGGTACAGCACTTTATCAATCCAGAGCGGGTGATGGGACTCGAACCCACGATATCTTGCTTGGGAAGCAAGCGTTCTACCACTGAACTACACCCGCATGAAAAACTTATTTTTGGCTCGAAAACCATTTTCCCCCCTCGTTTTGCGGAATTTGAAAGACCAAAAACCGCCAGAATTTCCGAGGCAGGCACCTCTTTTGTGGCTGTATTATATTAGTGTTAGGCAGTTTGAGCAAGATAAAATTTTCACGTTTGCAGAATTGGCTGCTACTGAAGTGACGTTAAGCCGTTCAAAATCAAGTACCCGCTCGGGCAGCAAAAAAGGTAAAATAGTGGCATGCGCGGCGGTATCCTGTGCTTGGAGCGAGTATGGTACGACGGCTTCGATAATGAGGATCGTGAAAGCGTCGCGCCTGTCATCCGTTTGGTGGCGGCGTTGAACGGTGTTCGAGAATCCATTTTCACGTGCGGAACTCGGGATGAACTGGCCCGCAGGCTGCAGACAAAAAAATTGCGTGGTTTTGCGGTTTTGTATCTTGCCATGCACGGACGCAGCGGACTGATCGAAACCGAAGAGGAAGATATTTCCCTCGAGGAATTGTCCAAATTGATGCGGACGAGGTTTAGTGGTTTTGCCGTCCATCTTGGGTCGTGCGGAACCTTGTCGGATCTGGACGCGGCGCGTCGGTTCAAGCGCGTGACGGGCGCCCGTTTGGTGTCCGGATACAACATTTCGGTGGGGTGGGATGCGGCAAACAGCGCCCTGGAAGTGGCGTGGCTCAGCGCCCTTGTGAATGGACGGCGTAAGCTCAACGAGAAACTCTACAAGGGCCTGATTCGGAAAAACGGGCTGGTGATTTTGTAATACCTGGGTGCCATCAAGACTTGCGATTGAGCAACTTATTGGTCAGCTCGACCAGCGCTCCCCCGGCCTCGTTCCTGGGATTGACTTTCTCCAAAGTATTTAACGCTTGATCGGTAAGACGCTTCGATTGTTCCTCGGAATAAGCGCGGGCGCCTTCATCGATGAGCATTTGTGCGACCTCCGGCACTTCCTCAGG
This sequence comes from Anaerolineales bacterium, assembly GCA_046707185.1. Classification (GTDB taxonomy): domain Bacteria; phylum Chloroflexota; class Anaerolineae; order Anaerolineales; family Villigracilaceae; genus Fen-1038. The sequence continues at coordinate 7,067 of JBJKOR010000692.1, forward strand.
ACTTATGGCGGACGCGGCCCAACGTTGTGCGAACTTGCCCTTTTGGCTGATCCCGTAAAGAATCGGTAACGAGTTTTTTCCTTCGACCAGATCGCTCGCCGCGGATTTGCCGGTTGAGGCTTCGTCACCCCAAATGCCGAGAATGTCATCCTGGACTTGGAATGCCAGCCCGAGGTCGCGGCCAAAGAGCCGATACTGTTCGAGGGTGGCATCGTCCACGCCGCCCAGCAGCGCGCCGACTTGGGTGCAGGCTGAAATCAAGGAGGCAGTCTTGCCTTCGATCATCTTCCAATAATCGTCAATCGAAAGATCGTTACGGTTCTCGTAAGTCATATCGAGATATTGTCCGCGCGTCAAATTGAGACATGCGCTATGGATAATGTGTGCGGCTTTAATGACAATCTCGGCGGGATGATTTTTCGATAAATCCATAACGGATAGAT
>JBJKOR010000693.1:0-6163 GCA_046707185.1 Anaerolineales bacterium
ACTCTCAACTCTGTTGAGGTCGGATTGAGAGGGTTTGAAGGCGAAGTATTCCAGAAAGCCCTTGATCGGATACACTCAGCTAAAAAGAAGTAGCCTAAAAAATCCATTGACATACCCCTGCCTTTGCTGGTAGGGGTTTTTTACTGTCCAACTACGGCTGGTGGGGGCAGCAGCCAAAGGTCCATCGGAGCCTTTAAGTCCGTGCCCGCTTCTGAGGCGTAGCTGTAAACGCCGAAAATCACGGAATGACCGCGTGCATACATGGTGTGTGCATCAGGATTCCAGAATTTGAACCGTTTACAAATTACGTCTTATGTCTTGTCCTACAGGCCAAATCATCGCCGCGTGCGATTTCCCGAATTTTTTGGTCAACGAAACCCCGAAGTTTGATGAGCTGATCATGGAAGACATCCGGCCTACTGATGGCTGGCTGTTGAACTTCGCGACCGGAACCACTCCGATGGGAACTCCGGCTGAAGTCACTCAGGATCGTTTCCGCTCGGTGTTCCCGAACACCACAAAGACTTGGACCAAGGTGAATAACGTTGGTGCAGGCTGCGTGGGTAATCCCTGCGATCCTACCGAACATCAGATCGGATGGGGTGCAGATCGGTTGACCTACTACGCTGAACAGCAAACGTGGGGCACGCCCCTGCTTTGCTACGATCAGGACATGCATGTTACTCACGCTGAGCAACATATTGACCAGATCATCGGTGAAATCCTCCGCCCTGCAACGACCGCAATTTCCAGTAACTTCCTACGCAAGAGGGCTTTGCTGTGGTCCAAGCAGAAAAACATGGCCAATGCACTTCTCAGCCAGTTCACCTACCAGTGGACGCTTGCCGGGACCAACGGCGATGAGGAAATGTATTTCGATTGCTCGGCCAGCCCGAACAACATCTTCCATCTGGTTCCCCAGATGTTGCAGAACCGATTCAGCCCGCTCATGCGGCGCGGCTATGCCGGTAAGAATCCGTTCAAGGAAACCGCTCCCTTCATCGAGCTGGTGACCGACATGGATACCTGCTGGTTCCTCGACAAGCTGGGCGGTCAGCTTGGTACTGGCGGCGGCGACAGCCCGACCGTTCAAGGCAACTGGAGGTTTAATGAATTCGATGCCGCAAACAAATACTGGCGCTACGGATTCAGCGGTCAGATCGGAAACTATCTGAGCCGAGTTGACGAAATGGGACTTCGGTTCAATTACGTCACCGATCTCGGCGCTGGCTCCGCCCCGAACCGATATCGGTATCAGATAGTTCTTCCATACAAGAACACCGTCACCACGGGTGCCGGTGGAGCAGCCGGTCTGGGTTCGGATGAAAATCCCGACTTCGACAAGGCGCAGTTCTGCCTGAGCTACATTTCTCACAAACGCGGCATGGAACTTCTGGTTCCCGATGCCCGCCCGATCAATCCTGAAATGCCTTACGGTCATCGGGACTTCGGTGGTAAGTGGCGCTTTGCCATGCACGATCTCGGAGCCGATTCAAACGGAAACGTGATCGGAAACAAGTGGGAGAACAAGGGCCAATTCATTGCGTGGTTCAAATACTACGTGCGACCGCTCCACTACGAGTTCATGGAAGTCTTCTTCCACAAACGGGAGCAGTTCTGCATTCCCGAAATTGATACCTGCGCAGCCGATCCCGGATACCCGAGTCAGGAATACAGCAGCTCACTGCCGAGCTGCCCATTGCCTTCGGCGTATGATGCCCTCTATGGCACTGGCGTTCCTACCGGAACTCAGGACGGCCCTGTTCCGACGCCTGCTGATCAGCCAGCAAACGCTCCGAACTACTAATCTGATGGCTGGGGTTCCCGCCTGCGCTTCGGCGCGGGCGGGTTCTTTAATGCAAATCCAGATCAAATTTCATAACCAGCTACCAGAACGATGCCAAATATGTCACCAATTCAATCGGACGAAGACCTGTATGGCGGAGGTGGAGGACAGGCGGCTGCTCCAGCCGATGACGCCAGCTCGTCAAAGGATTCAACGGCTGTCGTTCCCAAGGCGGTGTTCGGCGGAAAGCCGACCCCTCCCGGAACGCGCTGTGAGTTCAAGGTTGTCGCAGATCACGGGGACGAAGTTCAAATCCAGTATGTGTCCAATTCGTCAAAGGAAGAGTCCTCAGAGGCTCAGTCCAGTCCCGAGATGGATTCCATGATGGAGTAATGAACTGTGACCAGTCCTCAAACACTATTCGATTCGGCCAAATGTTATTTGTGCTTCGGCGCTATCAGCGAAGCGGAGATGATGGAGCTGGAGCTGATAGCCAAATGGCTCATCAAGCTCGATCCTATGGCAAACACCGATCCTCAAAGCCTTTTCTCGGCAGGTAATTGCTACGCCTGCTATGGGGACACGAGCGCGTTTCAGATAATGAAGCTGGCGCTGCTGTCGAAGATTTCACTGGCAACAAGCGCATCCAACAAAACCGATCCGGCATCATTGATGGCTGCCGGTAAATGCTATCCTTGCTACGGCTCCGTTAGTGCCGGTAATCTGATGGAACTGGCGCTTCTGGATCAAATCGCTGCTTAATATGTCATTAGATGGCATTCGACGTAACCTATTTCCTGACAGGGTTCCTTCGCCAACCCAACGCGAAGCTGGCAAGGGATTACCTTGGCATCAGCAGCTCGGGGGGGTTTGTTGGGGTTGTTCAATGCGGTGATTCGTCATCGAGCTACGGATCAAACCTGACCATTGACGGAGGGGATTCGTCATCAAAGTTTTAGTCTGATCAGGATTTTGATTTCGGATCGGGAGTTTGATTTATGGTAATTCAAGGTGCAGTCCAACTGAGATACGATACAGCGGCAAACTGGACCGCCAACAACCCAACCCTTCTCTCGGGAGAGGTTGGATTTGAGAGCGACACCAGCAAGTTCAAGATAGGAGATGGATCAACTGCGTGGATTACACTTCCATATTTCGGAGGAATTGGAGGAATCAGCGCGACATCTCCGCTTTCACTTTCGGCAGGAGTTCTTTCAATACCAAAGGAGGATGGCTCAACGGATGGATACCTTTCAAGCGCGGACTGGACCACTTTTAATGGAAAGGCAAGCGTTCCAATATCATCCACGGATGGCGGGACAGGGCAAACCACAGTAACAACTGGAGATTTGCTCTATGGCAGCGCGGCAAATACTTGGTCAAAGCTGGCCGATGTTGCATCGGGGTCTGTTTTACTATCGGGTGGAATCGGTGTAGCTCCATCTTGGGGTCGAACTGTTTTATTTGCCGGACCTTCCTTGTTAAAGTTTCGCAACTCAAACATCGGTGCGGGTGACTCAGCTTACGGGGGAATCGGTGCACTCGGGACGGGGGCTACTGAGACAAATATGTTTTACAACATGGATTATGAGACAGAGCCGGGGGTTCACCACTATTACGATTCTGCTAAAAATGCGTTCTGGACGGCAATGACCAGCTCTGTTTTTGCCCTTCAATATGCAGATTCGGGACATCTAAACACACCGGGAAATGATGTGTGGAGTCAAACCAGTGACGGTCATGGGGCGTTCTCTCCATATCTGTTCAGCTTCTTTCCGTTAGGAATTTCGATCCTTGGAAAACTTAACTCTACCACTCTTCTGACCATTGGTGCGGATTCTAATTCTTCCGCTTTGGTCGTTGTTCCCAAAGACTCAACCACCCCGGCGATTGGAGCGTATGGGGGAGCCTTGAGAATCGAAGGTGGAGTGAAATCCGCAGATGCCGGAACGATTTATTTGAACAGCCTTGGAAATGGAGACATTTTTGCCGGCGGTCACTTTACAGTCTCAGGTGTTACTGCTGGAAATCCACCCCTCATCTCCATATCCGATCCAGATGTTGCTGTTACTGATTTTTCTGGCATCGGATTCGTGCCCACTCTTGGGGCCAATGAGATTGGTAGAATGACCAATGTGAGCACTTCCTATGGGGGAATGCAGTTTGCGTGTTTTACAAAGAACGATGTCGCTGCCATAGCCATGTTCTTTTCGGGTTATCTTGGCAATGCAGCCCCAACTGGTTGCGCTTTGGCGTTTCGGGGAGCCAAGACAAATGGATCCACTTCAGCTACGGCTCTTGCGGCTACAGAAGAGGTTGCCAGAGTATATAACTGGACAACCATTCTTCACACCATTTTAGGGAATGGGGCATGGAAGATGTCATCAATGACCCTTCTTGCCACGCCTCAGAGCGGCGCTCTTGAGTATGATGGGACCGACTTCTATTCAACTCGCGCCGGAACTCGCGGTGTCATCGCCTCCTTTGCGACGGCTGCCATTGCCACGACGACGGGCGCAACGTCGCTCGATTTCAACGGCGTGAAATATCAAACTGTCACCCTGACTGGTGATCCGAGTTACACGACGACGAATCGTTCCGCCGCCTCCTTCCTCACGCTCAAGATTGACGCCGGCGGGGCTGGAAGAACGCTCTCATTCTCCGCAAGCTGGAAGTGGATTGGAACCGATTACAGCGCGGGCTATGCGCTTTCTTCCGGCAAGATTGCCGTTCTCAGTCTGACCTGCTACGGTACGGCTGAAACCGATGTTGTTGCCGCGCTCGCCATCCAACCCTAATTATGTCCAACCTGACACTCACTGATACTGCATTTGTTGGCGCTCTGAAAATTCCATCCGTGGGGCAGATGTGGGCCGCGAATGTTGTGTTGCAAGGCGGCGCGGCTCCGGCGTCGGGTACTATCTCCGCAATCAATACTTTTTGGGCCGCATTGGTGTCGGCCGGAATTGATACCAAGATGGTGGCGATCAATGTTTTTGCGCCAGACAATCTGACGGCGACGCGAGTGCCAATTCTAGCAAGGGCCGGGAATGCCATTTGGACGAACCATAATTTTGTCTCTGGGGATTTGTCAACTTCAGGCCTGAAGGGCGATGGGAGCAGTAAGTATCTGGACACCGGAATCATACCAAATTCCATGCCTGGCACGACAGATTCCAGCGCTGGACTTTCACTTTTAATGTCAGTAAACCCGTCCTCAACAAATGGTTTTGATATCGGTTGCGGCGGCAATGTGACGAATTCACAGTTTGCGGTGCATATCAACGGAATCTCTAATACAACCCCTTTTATATGCTGGACATTTACAACTTCAGGCACCACTTACATCAACCCTGCACCACCGTCGGCGACATTTGCTGGCTTTATAAGCGGAAATAGAACTGCGTCAAATGCCCTTGCTGTCTATGCTGCTAGCACGAGTCATGCTTTCTCAACTCTTGGGACTGGAAGTGGAAGCAATTCTTCTACGGCCTTTGGACCATCCCCGCTGTGTGTTTTTGCGCTAAACTCATTAGGGAGTATCACCAACTATTCAAATCGCACGCTTTCCTTTGCTGCTATCCACGCCGGACTGACCAGCACCGAAACCCAAGCCCTCTACAACGCGGTTGCAGCCTTGCGCACATCGCTTGGTGGTGGTAATCCTTAGTCAATTATGGAACCAAAGATTTTAGTGCCACTCACCCACGCTCAATGCCAGCAAGCCATCGAACTCATAGACATGGCTGTTGGCGTTGGAAAGCTCCGGGCTGCCACTGTCGCTCTCCCGATTGTTATCCAGATCGAAGCAGCTATGAAAAACCCACAGCCACTTGACAATCCACCGGCTCAGGAGATTCCAAATACATGAAGAAGTTCATCGCATTCATTTGTCTGCTCTGGCTGGTTTCCATCGTCTATGCGATCACCCCTCTTTCAAAGGGAATCATAATCGCTTGGGACTATCCGACAAACGATGCGATCTTCAAGCTTCAGGCCGACAATCCCACAAACTTCCCTCTCTACTTTAACGTTTACTCGGTCACAAACCTCCAAGAGACTCTTACCAACTGGAACCTTTACGTCAGCCGGAATGCGACCAATTTTCAAAGAACCACAGTTGGAACGAATTATCAGTATTACTTCTACACGAACGCGAATGTGGAGATGAGATTTTATGTGGTAACCGCAAGTAACTTTTGGGGAGAGAGTTTGACCAGCAACGTGGCGGGAACCCCTCCCCCGCCAGCAGCAATCGGAAACACTGCAACTATCAAAAAAACTCCATGAGGACAGTTGCGCTTACTCGGGATCAAGTCTTACCTTGCCCAATGCCGCAGAGTTTGCAACAACTGGCAACAGCCATTTTGGACATAG
>JBJKOR010000694.1:0-8617 GCA_046707185.1 Anaerolineales bacterium
AACGCATCGCCGAGAATTTGAGTGAGCAGAATCCGAATGAAAACATAGATGGTTTGATGAACTGTCCGTTCAACGCTTTATCTGATTCCGATAAAAAACTTTTGCAGCGTGAAGTGAGACGGCTCGCCGCGGCGCTGCGCACGCGCATTGCGCTCCGACAAAAGCGCGCCAAAAGCGGACAGCTCGATCCGAAGGCCACCATCCGCGCCAATCTCAAATATCACGGCGTGCCGATGGAGATCAAACACCGCGACCGCGTCCGCAAGCCCAAGTTCGTGGTCATTTGCGACGTGAGCACTTCGATGCGTTTCTGCTCCGAATTGATGTTGAGTTTTCTTTTTGCTTAGCAGGGACAAGTTCGCAAGACGAGCGCCTTTGCCTTCATTGATCATCTCGAATATATCTCAGACGAATTCACCGGCTCCAACGCGGACGAAGCAATTGCTTCCGTTTTATGGCGCATGCCCAGCGGACACTACAACACCGACCTCGGCTGGTCACTAAATAATTTCAACGATGATTATATGGACACACTCAATGGGCAGACGACTCTGATCGTGGTTGGCGATGGACGCAACAACTATAACGATCCGCGGGTTGATTTATTTACTACGATGTCCCGCCGCGCGGCGCGCACCATTTGGCTGAATCCTGAACCGCCTTACCTTTGGCACGGCGACAGCGATATGTCCAAGTACGCGCCGCTATGCAACAACATTTTGAAGGTCAGCAATTTGAAAGAGTTGACGGAAGCGGTAGATTCACTATTAGCTGGATAATGTGCAATGGATATGGAAGCCGCGATGAAACATTTCGACTTTTGTTTTTCCGCGTAAATCAGTGCTCGTCCGCGTCCTGTAAAGGTAAAAATAGGACTTGCACATTAGGTATAAGAATATTTCCAATCGTTTCGGATGAATAGCAAACAGACTGTGTCTCATCGAGCACAGTCTGTTTCAATTAAAAATCACTACTGCGCAACATTGAACGATACTTGCCCCACTTGATTCCCAGCCATGTAAATATCCACGCGATATTGTCCAACCGGCCAGGGATTATTGTTTTTATTGGCCAGGTGAAAGAATAAAGTTGTATTACCGGCACTATACGCCAAATCTTCGGTTTGGAACGGCTTACTGGCATCGATGCCTGCCACATTCAGCGCATACCACCTCGCTTCGAAGTTCGTCCCAACCTGGATGTGCGCCACATCGAAAAAGACATAGAACGGATCAGTCGGCGCATAAGTGGCGGTCCGATTGGCGCCCTGGCTATCCAATGTCATATAGAAATTGGCAGCCTGTGGCGTGGGAGGACTGCAGGACACCAGCAAAGACGCAACAGTCAGCAGAACAAATATGGCAAGAATATTTTTCGACTTCACGACTCATCTCCTCTTGGCGATCTCATAAGACTTCAACATAGATTCGTTTGTTGATGGCGCCCTTGCTCTTGTAATTCACCACGCGGATTTGCCCCACTTCCGAGGTGTTCTTCACGTGCGTCCCGCCATCGGCCTGCAGATCAAGCCCAACGATCTCGACCGTGCGAACCTGCTGGATTCCCGGCGGCAATAGATTGATCTTGGTGCGGATCAAATCCGGGATTTGGAAGGCTTCTTCACGCGGCAGGATTTTCACGCGCACATCGCGTCCAGCCTGGACCTCGCGATTGACCGCCGTTTCGATGACGGTCACCAACTCCTTTTGCAAACGCTCGAACTCGAAATCCATGCGGCCCTTGAGCGGTTCCATATCGCCGCCGGTAACTTGCGCACCATAATCCCGGAACACACATCCGCATAGAATGTGCATGGCAGTATGCGTTCGCATCAACTGGTAACGTCGATCCCAATTGATTACGCCATGCACCTGTGCGTCCACAGAAGGCAAGTCGCCATCCACGATATGCAATACATCGTTCCCTGCTTTGCGAACCTTGACAACGTTCAATCCTGCCAACACGCCCATATCATTGGGCTGACCTCCGCCTCCAGGGTAGAACGCGGTTCGGTCGAGGATGACCGCCTTCTCGTCCGGATTGACCGCCGTAACAAGTGCGTCAAACTCTTTGAGATAACTATCGGTTTGATATAGTAAATCTGTCATCATGCCTCCAAAGATGCCATAGTGTACAACAAAAATTAGCGTTTGATTAGAGTTATATAAACTCCTTGACGCTACCTGCAAATCTTTGTATAGTATTTTAAGAATCAACATTGGCACCGCGGCCCACGGGCCCAGTGCCTTTTGTTTCGTCATTTTATTTTCTTCAAGGAGAGGCAATGATTCGCGTTGAGAATCTCACCAAGGATTACGGTTCACGCCGGGCCATCTCGAACTTGAACTTCGAAGCCGAGCAAGGCGAAGTGTTGGGGTTTCTCGGACCAAACGGCGCGGGTAAAACAACCACTATGCGCATTTTGTCGGGCTACATGCCGCCCACCGATGGAACAGCCATCGTGGCCGGTTATGACGTCGTCGATGAGTCGCTCGAAGCCCGCAAGCGCGTGGGCTATGTTCCAGAAACCGTTCCGCTCTACACCGATATGCTCACGATCGACTATCTCGAGTTCATGGCTGATCTGCGTCACATTCCCAATTCCAAAGACCGCGCTTATGACGTTCTGGAAATGGTCGGCTTGGAAAATCGCGCCGAGAATTATATCGGCAATCTTTCCAAAGGCATGCGTCAAAGAGTTGGGCTGGCGCAGGCATTGATTCACCAGCCCGAGGTCTTGATTTTGGATGAACCCACCATCGGACTTGACCCGGCTCAAGTCGTGGAAATCCGGAATGTCATCAAAGATGTAGGCAAGCAGCGTACCGTACTTCTTTCAACACACATTCTTTCTGAAGCCCAACAAATTTGTGATCGCGTGCTGATCATCAACAAAGGCAAAATCGTTACCGAAGATACGCCTGAAAATTTGCAGGCCCGGCTGACCGGTTCAGAACGTGTATCGCTGCACATACGCGGCGAAGCGGACGAATTGCCGAAGATCGTAAGCAAGATCAAGGGTGTTCAAAACGTGGAAGCCAAACCAGATGGTTCGGTGGAATTCCAGTTTGCGCCCGGTCAGGATGTTCGGCCTGAGGTCGCGAGAACGGTCATCAATTCCGGCTTCGACTTGCTTGAGATGCGTCCGGTCGGTATGAGCCTTGAGGAAATCTTCCTGGAATTAACGCGCGAGGACAAATCTGTGCGCCGCCAAAATAGAGGTGAGAAATGAGAAACGTTTGGGTGATTGCGCGTCGTGAATATCGACATTATTTTTCCACGCCGGTATCCTATGCTGTGGCTTTTGCCATCTTGCTGATCATGGGACTAATCTTTGCCTTGACGATATATGGCGCTTATCAAAGCGCGTTCACGGGCGGCGCATCGTCTCCGCCAAATATCCAAGGTGTTACTGGAACCTTCACGTTCATGTTGGTCCTATCCGTTCCGGCGTTGACCATGCGTCTGCTCTCGGATGAAAACCGCGTGGGCACCATCGAATTATTGTTGACCGCGCCAGTTCAGGACTGGGACCTGATCATCGGCAAATGGCTGGGCGCCTTTCTGTTCCTCCTGACCATCATCGCCGTGACGCTTATTTACCCGTTCGTCCTGAACCTGCTCGTAACACCCGGCATCGATCAGGGAGCCATGATGTCTTCGTATCTCGGCTTGATCCTCGTCTCCGCCACATTTCTCGGAATTGGCGTAGGCATCTCTTCCCTGTTTAACAACCAGGTCGCGGCCTTCTTCGTCACACTGGGTATCTTCATCTTCTTCTGGTGGATATTTGGCTTCATTAGCCAGTTTGCACAGGGAAACGCCGCCAGCATCTTCACTTATCTCGATATGGGTGCACATTTCACTAACAACCTCAATGCCGGGGTCATCAACCTCTCCGACATTGTGTATTACCTGAGTCTCACCGCGCTTGGCCTGTTCACCGGCACGGTTGCAGTCGAAGTTCGGAGGTGGAGCTAATGGCCAAGAAAAAAAACGGCGTCGAACGATTTGCGTTCATCGCCCTGATCATTGCGGGTATTGCACTCCTCGCGACCATCCTGCTTGGACTTGTGGCGGGATTGATCGCCCTGAATTTTGTACCCAAATTGAGCTTCAATCTCAATTTGTGGATTTCGATCAGCGCGGCCGTTGTAGTGCTGGCGATTGCCGCGTATGCCATCATGGCGCCAGACAAAACAGTGCGCTTCTTCACCGGACGTCAGGCGCGCTACGGTTCCAACACATTGGTCATGTCCCTGGCCTTTGTCGGGATTTTGATTGTCATCAATGTAGTGACTTTCCAAAATCCAAAACAACTGGCCGATATGACAGAAGGCAAACAGAACACGCTCGCGCCACAAACAATTCAGGCGCTTACCGCCCTCCCAAACAATGTGACCGCCATCGGCTTTTTCAGCAGCCAAACACCGACGGATACGGCGCGGCAATTGCTGACCAAATATAAGGAAGCCAGCAACGGCAAGTTCACTTTCTCGTTCGTCGATCCAAACTCCAATCCGGCTCTTGCCAAAAAATACGGCATTACCAGCGACGGAAAAATTGCACTGGTCATGGGCAAGTCTTCACAGGTTGCATCGGCCGCGGACGAGACTTCGATCGATCAGGCGCTCATCCTGCTCATCAGCCCCCAAACGCGCGCAGTCTATTTCCTGACCGGTCATGGCGAAGGCGACATCAATGGTTCGGATAACAGCGCCATGACTCAGGCAAAGAGTATGCTTGAAAACAAAAGCTACACCGTAAATACGTTGAACCTTGCCACTACGAACAGCATTCCCAAGGATGCCAAAGTGATTGTGATCGCCGGGCCAAAGGACCCCTTGCTCAATCAGGAAATTTCCCTGCTCAAAACTTATGTGGACAATGGCGGTTCACTCATCGTCATGGAGGATCCAACCCCCCTGACCAACATTGGTACCAAGCCGGATCCACTGGCCAACTATCTACAATCGGATTGGGGCATTACGCTGGATAACGATATCGTTATCGATAACGCCTCGAACAATCCCATCGAGGCGGTGGCTGGATCTTATAGTTCATCCAGTCCCATCACATCCCAAGTCAAGAACTATACCATCATGCTTCAACCGCGCAGCCTGACAGTCAGCCAGAAGCCGCCTCAAAACGTAACTCTCACCAGTATCATGCAAACGGCGCCGACTTCGCAGAACACTCAGCACATTTCCTGGGGCAAAAAGGATTTCTCCTTCCTGCAGAATCCAAACGCGTCCTTGAGTTTCGATCCAAACAATGATATCCCCGGCCCATTGAACCTGGCGGTCAGTGGCGAGAATTCAAAGACAAACGGACGCGTGGTCGTATTCGGAAATTCCTCTTTTGCAAACGACCAATATTTCAACAGCTACGCCAACAGCGATATCTTTGTCAACTCGGTGGACTGGGCTTCACACCAAGACAAGTTGATCAACATCACGCCCCGTACACCCATTGCACGCACTTTCATTCCTCCTTCAGGATTAGCCTTGGTTGCCATTCTGCTTGGTTCTGTTTTCATCATACCTGGCATCGTGATCGGCGCAGGCATCCTTTCCTGGCTGGAACGCCGCAGAAGAGGTTGATACCATGATACGAAGAAATACATGGATTCTATTGATTTTGCTGGTCGTGGTCATTGGAGCGGCATTCTATTTCAACCACTTGAAGCAAACAGGTGTAATCGCCGGAACGCCGACTGTTGCGCCACAGACCTTCCTTTTCAGTTCGAAGGATGGAAATCCTACCGACATCAAAATCGCCGATAACTCCGGCCGCACGGTAGAGATCGCCCGCGACTCCACCGGCAGCTGGGTGGTGAAAGCACCAACAGCAACCGCGGCCAATCAAAGTCAGGCCGAGGCGGCCGCCACACAATTGACATCCCTAAAAATGCTTGCGAATGTTCAGATCGGTCTGGCTGATGTTGGATTGGACAAGCCGACCTATACAATGACCGTTACTTTCGGCAATACCAAGGGCAGCACTAGCAGCGCCAAGACTCATAAGGTTCTGATCGGTTCGGTAAATCCGATCCAGACCGGGTACTACGTTCAGGTCGATGGCGGACCGATTCAAGTTGCGGATAAATCCGGTATCGATTCGCTCACCGGCATGTTGACAGCGCCTCCTTATCTCGCGACGATGACGCCTACCATCACGCCTACGACTATTCCGACCGATACCTTGACGCCAACCCCGGCTCCGACCGATACACCTACAATGGTCAGCACGACCATGCCCGTTCCATCGTCAACGCCTACGCCGTAAGATATGACTTTGGCAAGTCATCATTAGACAGTGATAAAAAGCCTAATTAAATAGGCTATTGCTTTTCTAGTCAAAAAAGTGTATTCTGGATTAGAGGCAAATCTGGAAAAAAGAATGGATGTTGAAAAAATCATAATTGGCGATGACGAAGAAGAGTTCCCCGCCATCGCACGGCTGATCGAGCTTGGAAGGCAGAAATCGTATGTCACGCTCGATGATATTCTGCATTTCTTTCCCGAAGCTGAACAGGATGTGGAACAACTCGAGGAAGCGTTCTCAGCTTTGCTTAGCGCGGGAATTCCTTTTGTGGAAGATACCACTCCCGGCGAGCCGACCGAAGACGAACTGGTCGCGGTGGAAGAGACCGAGCCGGAAGCGGATATTTCGCTGGACGATTACCTCGCCAATATCGACACGGACGATACGATCGGTCTGTACCTTAAAGAAGTCAGCCGTGTGCCGCTTCTGACTGCCCAAGAGGAAGTTCAACTTGCTCAGCGCATCGAACGCGGACGCACGGCGCGCGAAGAACTTGCCAAAGGCAACGCCACCGCCCGCCGCCGCGCTGACCTTCGTAAATTGATCGAAGACGGCTGGGCCGCGCGCGAACATCTCATCACCGCGAATTCACGCTTGGTGATTTCCGTTGCAAAGAAATATATGGGACGCGGTGTGCCTTTTCTGGACTTGATTCAGGAAGGCAACATCGGTCTCATCCGCGCCACAAAGAAATTCGATTATCGACGCGGGCACAAGTTTTCGACGTATGCCACCTGGTGGATTCGTCAGGCTGTGACGCGCGCCATCGCTGATCAAGGTCGCACAATTCGCGTCCCGGTTCATATGGGCGATCAGATCAACAAACTCTTACGCGTTCAGCACCAACTGACACAACGCCTCGGGCGCGAGCCTAGTGTGGAAGAATTAGCCAAAGCATTGGATGTTCCACCGAAGAAAGTCGAGAATATGATTCAGGTGGCACGGAGACCGCTTTCGCTCGAAACACCAACGGACGATGAAGAGGATTCCGTTCTAGGTGATTTCATCGAAGACGACGAAGCGCCCCCGCCCGATGACACTGCGACCTACAACCTTCTGCGCGAACACCTCGGCGAGGTGCTGAACGGTCTGCCGCCGCGCGAGGTTCGCATCCTGCAGCTTCGTTATGGATTACTGGACGGACAGGCGTATACGCTGGAGGAAGTTGGACGGAAAATGGGTGTGACGCGCGAGCGCGTCCGCCAGATCGAAGCTCAGGCCTTGAGCCGTTTGCGCCACCCGTCCCTCCGACGTAAGCTTCGAGACTATCTCGGCGAATAGAGAATCCGAACTTAAAAAAATTAGAGCAGTCGATGACGACTGCTCTTATATTTATCAGAGTCCTATTTCTTCTTCTCAGCCTTTGCACCCTCGTCAGAAGCTTCCTCCTCTTTCTTACCGCGTTCCACAGAAAGCTCAGGTTCACCCTCTTCCGTCTCGACCGCCACTGCTGCACCTTCAGCCGCTGCCGCAACCGGCGCTTCTTCCTCGACCTTTGCGTATGTGGCATTGACGATCATTTCGTCCGCGTCGTCCAAAATACGGACTTTATCGCCTAGCGAAATATCGCGCACATGGATATCATCACCCACTTTGGCAAGCGATGAAATATCCACAGTGACGTGATCGGGCAAGTCGGTTGGCAGACATTCGACAGAAAGCGTATGTAAACCTGTTACCAACACAGCGTTGAAATCTTTGACCGCAAGAGATGTACCTGTCAATTCGATGCGGACTTCGGCGCGCAATTTCTCAGCCAACGAAACAGCCAAAAAGTCCACGTGAATCAAACCACCTTTGATGAAATTGCGCTGTCGCTCGCGCACCAAAGCCGGATATTCGGTGCCGTCGACATCCAGCGTCACCAGCGTGGAAGAACCCACTTTGCTCAACGCCAAATTGGCGCTGTGTGCATCCAGCGAGACTTTCACCGGTTCCGTATGACGGCCATAGATCACCGCCGGAAGCTTTCCCTCGCGGCGCAAGGCCTTTACCTGCTTTCCGCGCACATCGCGCTTGGATGCCTTTAGTACAACTTTCTCCATCGTATCTCCTCGAGCGCCTCTCACCCTGTTGAACAGGATTACCTTCGCTCTTTAGAATGAATTTATGCTTTGCCTAAAAAATCGAATACATGCTTTTTAGCAAAGCGGGCTGAATTTTAGCCGGATGAACGCCATTCGTCAAGCAAAACATGATTAGCTACAGCTTCGGCAAGACAATCGATTGCTGCTTCTGGTATTTACCTTTCTTATCAGCGTAGGAAATTTCGCATTCCTCATCGGCCTCG
>JBJKOR010000695.1:0-1643 GCA_046707185.1 Anaerolineales bacterium
GTTGCCGGGGTAAGTCCCAATCAAGTCCTCGTCAGTGTCGGTGCAAAATCCGAGGGCGTGATCTCGGGTAAGGAATTGGAGCAGTTGTCGGCGGAAGAGCGCGAGGCGCTCCAAATGGGCGCCGAGGTTCCCGTTTATGTGGTCAATCCCGAAGATGAGAATGGGAATGTTGTCCTGTCGTATAAGCGCGCACAGGAGCAGATCTCATGGGACAATGTCGAGAAGATGCTCGAAGATGACCACCCCTATGAGAGCAAAATTGTTGGCTTCAACAAGGGCGGCTTGATTGCCTTGGTAGAAGGCCTGCGGGGCTTTGTGCCTTCTTCGCAGATTGGTGCCATTCGCCGGGCGCAAGCCACCGGCGATACACCCGAACAGCGCTGGCAAAAGATGATCGGGCAGCCCATCTCCGTGCGGGTCATCGAAGTGGACCGCGAACGCCGCCGTTTGATCCTTTCTGAGCGCGCAGCCAGTAATGAGTCGCGCCAATCCATCAAAGAGCGCGTCATCGAAGAGTTGGAAGTCGGCAAGGTTTATACGGGACGCGTTACCAGTTTGGCCAGCTTCGGTGCCTTTGTCAATGTCAACGGCGCGGACGGCCTGGTTCATCTCTCCGAGATTTCGTGGGATCGTGTCCAGCATCCGAAGGAAGTTTTGGAAGTCGGTCAGGAAGTCAAGGTCAAGGTTATCAATGTCGACCGCGAGAAGAAACGCATCGGTCTATCCATTCGCGCTTTGGCGGACGACCCATGGAAGTCGCGCGTCGAAAAGTTCAGCGTTGGGCAATTGGTCGAAGGTGCGATCACACGCCTCACCAAGTTCGGCGCGTTCGCCCGTCTCGAAGGCGATATCGAAGGCCTGATCCATATTTCTGAAATGGCCGATCATCGTATCGATCATCCCAAGGAAGTATTGAAGGAAGGCGAAGTGCACACGCTGCGCATCATTCGCATCGATACCGACCAACACCGCATCGGCCTCAGTCTTCGCAAAGTCAACTCCGGCGCCTATGCCGATAAAGATTACAAGAAGCTTATCGAGGAATTTGGGCACACGGAGTCCGACGAAGGGGAAACTCCGGAAGAATAAAATAAGAGTGGCGCCTTTAGCGCCACTCTTGCCAACTATGGCAGAAAAACCTTTCATTATCGATTCACATTGTGATCTCGCATGGAACATGCAAAACTATGGGCGCGATTACACGCGTTCCGCGGCGGAAACACGCCGGCTTGAAAAGAACACCGATGTTCCTGAACACAACGGCGACAGCCTGATCGGCTGGCCGGATTATCAGCGCGGCCGCGTGGTCATCGTCTTCTCGACCTTATATGCCACTCCGCTGCGCAAGAAAGTCGGGAATCGGGATTCGATCTGTTATGCCAATTACGATGAAGCGCACCGCGTCTATCTCGACCAGTTGCGGCTCTACCATCAATTGGCCGACTCCAAGCCTGATTATTTTCGCCTTATCTTCAACACGAAGGATTTGCGCAATCACATGGACGAGTGGGACTCGCCCGAAAAGAAGGGACATCCCGTTGGCCTGATTCCGCTGATGGAAGGCGCGGACGGCATCCGCTCGACGGATGAATTGGATGAATGGTACGGGATGGGATTGCGCCTGATCGGTTTGGCGTGGGCCG
>JBJKOR010000696.1:0-11377 GCA_046707185.1 Anaerolineales bacterium
CTGCGCTGAAAGTCCGACCAGTCCGCTCAAGGTGGATTTGATGCGTTCGAGTCCAAATGCTATGCCGTTCGGGTCGCGGCAATCGGTCATGCCGTCCGTATAAAGAACCATGGTACTGTCCGGTCCCAATACCAAAGAACGTTTATCGAGCGTGATCGAATCCCAAAGCCCAAGCGCCATTCCGGGTTCGTGAGGGACGCGCTCGACTTTTCCATCCGGCAAAAGAATCAGCGGCGGCTCATGTCCGGCACGTGCATAAGAAAAATCTCCAGCCGTTAAATCCAAAATGCCATACAGAGCCGTGACAAATTGCGTTGACTTTTCCAGGCGGGTGATGTGCCGATTGACCAATCCCAACACGGCTCCGGCAGGCAGCCCCCGATCGGCTTCCGCCATAACGAGCGCGTGGGCGCGCGCCATGAACAAGGCGGAGGGCACGCCTTTATCCGCCACGTCGCCGATGACCACACCGATTCGATGCTCGCCAATTTCGAACACATCGTAGAAATCGCCGCCCACATGCCGCGCCGGAAGAATGCGCGCACCAAAATCGAAGCCGCTCACCGAGGGAAGCTTATCGGGCAGGATGCTCAATTGAATTTCCTCGGCCACTTGAAGTTCGCGCTCGAGGCGTTCCTTCTCGATCAATTGCTCCTGTGCGGCTTTGAGTTCGTCATAGGCCTTTTGAAGCTGACGATTCTTTTCACTTAGATCGCGGAAGGTGGCCTCGTTGGTTGCGTCGAGGCGCTGACTAAAGATGCGAATCATCGATTAGGCGGTCATCGGCCAGCGCTTGATCACTTCCTGAAATTTCTCATGACTCATCACACAAGTTTGTGCGCGCGTCCTGGCGCGCACGGAAGCCGTGCGCTTCCCTTTTGGAAGGATCAAACTCATCTCGCCGAGATATTCGCCGGGGCCACACACCCGCAGCGATAACTCGTCCGGCGTATCCGCGCCCAACAGGACTTCCAGCTCTCCGTCCATAACGATATAAAGCTGCTCGCCCGGGTCGCCTTCGCGAAAAAGATATTCACCAACTTCGTACGTTTCAAGGGGCAATTCACTTGTCATCTGAAACAATTCAGTTGACGGCACATCTTGAAAGAGCGGGATTTTCAAAAAGATGGAATTGTCCATAAAATTCAGTTCTCGCGCAAATCCACAACTTCCTTGCCCGCCAATTTATCTTGAATTCGCCGCACCACCACTTCCAAATGTTTGGGCTGATGGACAAAGTCCAAGTCGTCGGTTTGAATGGTCAATACCGGGCAAAGATCGAACGCAGCCAGCCATTCGTTGTAAAACGAATCGAGCAAACCCAAGTAATCGACAGTGATGCCGGTTTCCATATTGCGGGCGCGTTTCTGAATTCGATGCATCAGTACCGGCACGGGCGCCTTGAGATAAATCAACAAATCGGGACGCGGCAGGCTATTCACGACCAGCTCAAACAAACGCTGATAGGAAAGATAGTCGCGTTCGGCCAGATTCCCCATATGATGCAAGGCGCGCGCAAAGATATAGAAATCCTCGTAGATGCTCCGGTCGAGGATGGCGGAACGCGCATCATGTGCGGCGTCGAGATATTGTTCGGCGCGATGGCCGAGAAAGAAAATTTGCAGGTGAAAGGACCAGGCGTGCATGTCCGCATAGAAGTCGGAAAGATACGGGTTGTCCGAAACGGATTCGTAGCCGGTATACCATCCAAGGTGCGCGCCGATGCGCTCCGTCAGCGAGGTCTTGCCCGCTCCAATGTTGCCAGCTACCAGCACCAAATGTTTTGCCATGCGTTTAGTATAGCAGAAAAGATTCGAGCAAACAATTGGCGGAGACAAAGAGTGAGGGGCGAGGTATAATGCGTCTCAATTCATCGCAAAGGAGACGTTCATGCAACAATATCGAATTCGCAGCGCGGCCGGGTGGACAATGATGGTCTTTGGCATTCTGGCGTTCCTGCTGGGGCTATTGGGACTGATCCGTCCCGAGATAGTTTTATCCATGCTCGGCTTTAGTGTGATAGACCGGGCAGCGCGCGCAGCAGGCGATTACACCTTGGTTTTTATGACAGCAGCTTCGATGGCTTCCTTCAACATGGGCGTCTATTACATGGTGGGTGCGTTCACGGATTGGAAGGCATTCTTCTTGTGGACCGTTCCATTCCGGCTGGTCACTTTTACCGTGTTCACGGCCACGGCGCTGTCAGGCATAGCCCCGATGCGTTTCATCCTCGTTGGTGCCTGGGAAGGCTTGGGAGCAGTGGTAACCGGTCTGGCTTTATACTATGATCGTCAGCACGAAAGAAGTTCGGCAGCCAGCAAAAAGCCGGGCAAATAGCGCAAGAGAGCCGGAGGCAAAAATGAGATCCAAATGGATTGAACATCAAGGAAAGAAGATCTTTTATCAGGATTTCTCTGCCCAGTTTTATAACTCCGCGTCGGTCAAGGAGGAATTGAAGGCTGTGCAGGAAGTTGTGCTGAATGAGCCGGTGAATTCCGTTCTGGTCCTTTCCAATTTCAAGGATACGCAGATTGGCGCCGACTTGATGTCCGAGCTTAATGACGCTTCAGCCAAGACAAAAGATCACGTCCGCAAAACGGCCGTATTGGGTGTGAGCGGTTTCAAACGCACACTTGGTGATATGCTGACGCGCTTGACCGGGCAGCAACTGAAATATTTTGACATCGAAGAAGAAGCCAAGAACTGGTTGGCACAGGATTAAACTTTAACAAGGTTCAAGAACAAAGCTCCTCTCGTTATTTATTAATGAGAGGAGCTTTGTTTAAACTTGCTGCACCTTGTGCGGCCCAAAATGCAAACCGGCATGAAATCAAACGACAATCCCTCATCCCGTGTAAGAACGAATTTGTTATTGCTGGCGTACGTCGCCTTCATCGCTTTGGGAATTCCTACAGGACTTCTGGGCGTGGCGTGGCCCACCTTGCGCGGCGATTTCTCGCTGCCGTTGGATGCCATCGGACTGCTCTTCATTTCCTGGACGGTGGGCTATTTCATCGCGAGCTTCTTTATCTCCCGATTCATCAGCCGCTTCGGGATCGGTCTGTTGTTGTTAATTTCCAGCTTGATTTCGGCAGCATCGTTGTTTGGTTTTCCCATCGCTCCATCCTGGAACGTGATCGTCGTCCTCGGTGGAATCGGTGCCTTCGGATCGGGGTTGACAGATGCGGGACTCAATACGTACCTCGCCGCGGAATACAACGAAGGCGAGATGCAATGGCTGCATGCCTGCTTTGGAATCGGCGCCACGTTGGGTCCGCTCATTATGACAGCCAGCCTGGCGCGCTTTAACTCCTGGCGGCCCGGATATGTCTTTGTCGGCATGTTGATGATGCTGATGGGAATCGGCTTCCTGCTCACGCTCTCGGCGTGGAAAAAGCCAAAGAATCTCGTCCCCCAAACAGCAGACGATCAAGATGCAGAGCAAGGTCTGATGGATTATCAAACCTCGCTGTGGGAAACCCTGCTCCGGGCTGTTACCTGGCTCAGCATCCTGATGTTCCTGCTCTATACCGGCGCGGAACTTACTTTGGGCAACTGGACGTACACGCTTCTCACGGAAAGCCGCGGGGTCAGCCCGCAATTGGCCGGACTCTGGACTGGCGGCTTTTGGGCCACCTTTACCATCGGACGCGTTCTCGGCGGCTTATACGCCCACCGGGTTCGCATCGATACATTGATGATCGGGTCCCTGGCGTTGTCGTTAGTCGGTGCGATTCTATTTTGGTGGAATCCGCTGACATGGGTCGGGGTGGGAGGCGTATGCGTTGTCGGCTTTGCCATCGCGCCGATCTTTCCCGGATTGGTTTCGAGCACGAGCCAACGCGTCGGGGCGCGTCATGCCGCGAACACCATCGGGATCCAAATCAGCGCGGCAGGCTTAGGCGGCGCCCTGCTCCCCTCCCTGGCCGGCGCGCTAGCCCAACGTTTCTCGCTGGAGACCATTCCAGCCATGCTTTGCGTTTCCCTGCTTGGATTGCTTGTTCTTTATGTTCTTTCGATGCGCGTGAAAATCATGCCTGCAAAGTGATTACGTTCATCAAAACTTCCATGCACGTGTTCCAGCACATACGTTATACTCGATACCCAGAAAGGTTTATCCTCGACCATGAAGAAAAACGGCGAAAGTCTGAAGACTGCAGGGTCACTGCGTTCGCGTATTGAATACAAATGGATTGCTTTAAGCGTAACTACCATCGGCGCCATGATGGCAGCCATCGACAGCACCATCGTCATTCTGGCGCTGCCCGATATGATGGTGAAACTGCACGCTGACCTGATCGAGATGGTGTGGGTCATCATGGCCTACATCCTCATCAGCACGGTCTTTTTGATGACCTTCGGGCGCGTGGCCGATATGCTGGGACGCGTGCGCATGTACAACCTCGGCTTTCTGGTTTTTACCGTTGGCTCGGCGTTGTGCGGCATCTCACAGAACGCCGGGCAGTTGATCTTTTTCCGGCTGGTGCAAGGCTCGGGCGCGGCGCTGATGATGGTCAACAGTGCGGCCATCATTACCGAGGTCTTTCCGCCAAACGAGCGCGGACGCGCCTTGGGCATCAACGGCATCACCTGGGCGCTGGGCGGGGTTGCCGGTCCGTTATTGGGCGGCTTGATCCTCAGCACCGCCGACTGGCGCTGGATCTTCTACATCAACGTGCCGATCGGGTTGTTCGGAACCGTTTGGGGCTACCGCGCCCTGCATGAGATGTCGCGCCCGAAACAGGGCGAGACGTTCGACGCGGTGGGCGCCATCACATTCAGCATCGGCCTGGTCGCACTCTTGTTGGCGCTGACCCTCGGAATCCAATTTAGCTGGACTTCCCTGCCGATCCTTTCGCTCTTTGCTTTGTTCATCGTGATGTTGATCGTCTTCTTCGCCTGGGAACGGCGCAACACCAAAACGCCGGTGCTCGACCTATCGCTTTTCAAAAGCCGGGTCTACAACTTCTCGGTGATGGCGGCCATGCTGCAAGCGTTGGCGATGTTCGCGGTGGATTTTCTGGTTGTGTTCTATCTGCAGGGCGTGCGCGGCTATGACCCGCTCAAGGCAGCCATTCTGCTGCTCCCGCTTCCGATTGTGAGCGCCGTGGTCGGCCCGTTGAGCGGACTGCTGGCGGACCAGATCGGGGCGCGCATCCCGGCGACGGTGGCGGTCTTGGTCCAAGCCGCGGCCTTGGTCTGGTTCATTACGCAGTTATCACCGACCACGCCTTATCTTCCCCTGGCAATAGGACTGGCGCTGATGGGCCTGGGCGGCGGCATGTTCTGGTCGCCGAACACAAGCGCCGCGATGAACAGCGCACCCGTGCCGCGCCTCGGCATTGCATCGGCCACGCTGGCGACTCTGCGCCAGACCGGCATGGTGACCAGTTTCGCGCTGGCATTGGCAGTGGCGGCGGGAAGTTTGCCGAAGGATGTCGTCATGCAATTGTTCGTGGGCACGAACATCTCGCTCGGTTCCAAGATGATGCAGGATTTTATCTTCGGAATCAAGAATGCCTTTGCGGTTTCGGTGGTCTTGAGCTTGATCGCGGCAGGATTCTCGTTCGTGCGCGGCAGGGAGAATCGCAAGCAGGACAAATATGTAACGCCAGCGGATTGGCAGGAGACAAGCGCCGATTAGTTATCGGTTATAACGAGTAGGCCACGGTAAATCGTGACCTACTTTTTGAATCCCAAGTTTTTGGCGATGATGTTGTCCACAAAGCGTTTCGGCAAAAGCTCTTGAACGATTCGATTGAATGAACTGCCGGGGATCACAGCATATCTCACACGCGGACGCGGTGTGGTCAACGCCTGAAGGACCACCTCGCCCACTTTCTCCGGCGGGTAGCCGCGCTGTCCCCTGTTGACCATAAACTTCAATGCGCGTTGAGCCGACTCGAGGTAATCAGCACCGGCAGCGGATGGAAGATCGATTTGTGCGCCCTTTTCCCAGATTGGGGTCGCGATGGGACCGGGGCCGACGATGATCACGTCAATTCCATAGAGCATCAGCTCGCGCCGCAGACTCTCTGAGAATCCTTCCAGTCCATGTTTGGAGGCCGCGTAGGCGCCAAGGAACGGCCCGCCAGCTTTTCCAGCAGCGGAACTGATGTTGATAATCCGTCCAGGTTTGCCATGCAGCGAGCGGTCACTGCCGAGCAGCGGCACAAAGGCTTTGGTGACAATCAACACGCTGACCAGATTCACTTCAAGTTGATTCCGAAAATCATCAGTGGATAAATGTATCAACGGCCCTGGCACCGCGATACCCGCATTGTTGACCAAGCCAAATAACGTTTCGCCATTGAGCTGCTCGCGGACTTTTCGCACGGCGGCTTGCACCGCGGACTCGTCTGTGACGTCAAAGATCAACGGAATAAAATTCGCCCCGAATTCTTTGGAGAGCCGTTCGGCATCTGCCTGCTTGCGGACGCTTCCAAACACGCGGAAGCCTTTTTGAATCAGAACCTTTGTCGTCCCCCAACCAATTCCCGATGAAACCCAAGTAATGACCACGCTTTGCATACGATACTCCTAAAAGATTTAATGGACTTCTTGCAAAAGTAATTGCCCAGCCATACTGCTAAGCGGGGCTGAAGCCGCTGCTCAGCACGTGGAAGTCCTTCGGACTGACCTACCGAGTCGGATTTATCCGACTTTCATGCGTTGAGGCAGGGATTTATCCCGCATGGATAGTATACCTGAACAGTTACCTTTTTACCTTGTTAATTACCGCGCAATTCCTGCCAAAGAATTTTTTCAGCAGGAGTCATAACATGCCGAAGATCCGTTGATCTTTGGAATTTTTCTTTATTTATCTTCTGACCAGAAACAATATTTTTAACTGGCATGGAACGATTGTACTGTAAAAAATCCAAGACCCCATCCCGACCCCACCCTAGCCCTCCCCTAAAGGGGAGGGAAAACAAGTTCCCCTTCTCAGTTTGGGAAGGGGCTAGGGGTTAGGTCAAGTTTAGCTCGCTCTTTATTGGCTTTCGAGGCGCGGGAAAAATGTGTCAAGCGCGCAATCCAAATTGCTGAACATATTTAGCTAGTTCAATCCCCGATATTGTTCTTATAATTCCGGTACTTTCGCAAAATCGCAAACATTCAGTAGTAATTTCTCCAGTTGTCACAAGAAAACCTTGTTGTATTGTTTCATCTTTTTTAATAGCACCAAAGAAATCCCTTGCAATCTCAACGCCCACATTGCCACGATAACGTTTGCATTGTGCAGCTACTCGTACTGTACCATCGGAAGTGCTTCGGGTTGAAACAACATCAATTCCTCCATCATGACTCCTACCAGTAACCCTGACATTGGGATAGCCTAGATAATGCATTAATTCCCCAACCAATCCCTCAAATTCAGACGGTTTAATTTCAAACAACTTTTCCCGAATTTTTGGCAAACTCATAGACTGCCAAGCCTTAGAATCAAAGTTTGGTTTTTTAGTAACTTCCAAATTCTTGACGCCAAGTATTTCTAACCATTCAGCATCGCTGATTAAATTGTTAATTCCTTCCTCTGCTAAACCATCAACTACATTATCAAAAAGGATACCTTTTTCTTTTAGTTTGCTACGAATTCGGTCATCCACTGTGTCTCTCATCCAATAAGAATAAACATTAACACCCCTTGTTTGTCCGCGCCGATGAACTCTATCTTCTGCTTGCCACTTTACAGCAGGATTCCACCAATGGTCAAAATGTACGACATAAGATGCTTCAGTAAGATTCAAGCCTTCGCCGCCAGAACGTACCGATGCAATCAAAATCGGAATCTTTGGGTTTTTCTTAAATTTCTGAATTTCATAATTCCGATTTATATCTGTTTGCCCCCCAACGATTTTAGCTATACCATATGGTGTAAGTATCTTTTCCAATTTACTCACCCCTTCTTCAACATACTGAGAGAACACTATAACTTTACTACCACTTTCGATTACTTCTTCAATCCGCTCTTTTAATGAATCGGTTTTAGGGCTAGTGAATTTATGCGGCGCAAAATTGCAAATCTGTTTCAAGAGATTCAATTTAGCAAAGATATGTTGTTTTGTGACTCTTTCGCCACGCGCTAAAATCCCGTTAAGTTCATCTCTTATACCAGCTTCTGCCAGTCTATATGCTGCGTCTTGCTCTTCGTCAAGGTCAAGTTCAATTTGTTCCTCAATTTTTGGAGGTAATTCAGGCATTACTTCTTTCTTGCGACGGCGAAGAAAATAGGGCTTGATTCGTGCTTGAATCTGTTCAGGACGAAGATCAAATGAAGTTAAGTACTTTGGATACACAAATTCAAAAATAGAAGCTAAATCTTCAAGCTTGTTTTGGATTGGCGTGCCTGTTAACGCCCATCGCCTTTTAGGTTGAAGCATCTTTATTACTCGAAAGCGTTTACTCTTCATATTCTTGATGTGATGAGCCTCGTCCAGTACAACCACATCAAAACGAGTTAGCATATCCGGTGACAAAACATTATTTTCAATATCACCCTTTAGCATATCGTAAGTCGTTATATAAATATGCATGGGAATATTCCAGAGGGATTTTCTTGTTTCTCTCTGTGGACTTCGTATAAGATACGCCGATAATTCGGGCGCCCAATTATCAAGATGGTATTTCCACTCGTGCAAAACACTTGGCGGACATAATATAAGAACGCTATGAACTTTAGATTGTTGAATCAAGATTTTCAAGGCAACTGTAGTCATTACAGTTTTGCCTGTTCCCATGTCGTCTGCTAAGAGTGCATGTTCATTGTCGGTTAGAAATTTAATACCCTGCCATTGATAGGGAAAGGGCGCGTTAGGTAAAAACAAATTTTCAAACTTACCGAAATTCAAAGGTGGTTGCAATACCGCAAAAAGCAAATCCCATATTGATGGCACGGGCTGTTCAAATTTTGTTTTTCGTTTTCTTTTGTGATTACCAATGGGAAATTCTTCTGATTGGTCTCGTGGCTTTTTTATACTGGGCTTAGGTATACTTTCTTCATCAGGCAAAGAAATTTTGTGCCAGTATTTGTCTTCATAATTCATGCCGTAGAGACTCAGTTTATTTAGACCGAGAATCTTTAACGGCAAACTAAAAATCTTAATTTCAGAAATCGGGTAAGGGTTAAAAACATCTACTTTCAGTGGACGAAAGACAACACTCACATCGAACAGACTCATGCGGGAGGATGGGTTGATGTCAACTTCCGATATATAGCTTTTGAGTGGGATTGCATTAGAAGCTACATCATATAATGGCTGTGGAATCCTTGCTTCCTCGGATTGAATTTCCACATCTTCAACAATTCCAATCTCCCAAGTTTTATCTTCAATTGCTGGAGACTTAAAGCTTAAGGGAATAGGAAATGATATTTTAGGACGTGTAATAACAGATATTTCTTTAGCAATACTTGTCCGAAGGTCAGGCACTTTTCATAATCTCTTCTGGTTTAGATATGTGAACTTCATTCAAGGCTAATTTAAGTCTTTCAAATGGTTCTAATAAATCACGCTTTTGCATGATTGGTGTAAGGATCGTCTGTGCAAATGGAAGCTCGTTTTGGAAGTTACGATGAGAAAGGAAATTCACTAATCTGACACCTTCGCTAATTTGTTTACTGTTCGGATGTATCAAAATTACTGGCACAGCAACAAGTGGCCGCATGGACATCAAGGAATTATCTTGTATTAAAACAATGCTTAATTTCTCCTTTGTCGCCTTTACCAACGGCGCACAAATCAATTCCCCATATACTACTTCTCTTAACGATGCTCCATAAAGGCGTTGTTGTATTGGTGTCGGTTTTATTGGGCTAGTGACTCGAAATTCATATGGTCTGGTATCTATATCTGTAGTCAATATTCCGCCTCTTATTGAGCCATCAGAAAATAACATAACATCTAAGAATGCTAAACGAATTTCTTGTGTTTCTGCCATACTCACCTTCCTTATTCAAACATGCGGTTGAAACTAGATACAGAATTGTAGCATAGAACCAAAATAAATAACTTACATTTATCTTTCCACTAAAAAAGTCTGCAACATCAATCCATCGTCAGCATCTTCGACAAGTTATGCCGAAAGCCAATTGTAATTCCGAGACCTGACAGGTTTCATCTTGGCGCGCCTCCATTGAACTTCCCCGCGTTGTGCGATACTCGGTCAAGCAGGATTCGGCGGAAACCTGTCAGGTCTTAAGCTCTGTGGTAAAAGGTCAATCCACCATTAGCGACTTGGACAGATTGCGCGGAAAACCAGGATCGAAATCACGCATCACGCCTATGTGATGCCAAAACATTTGCAACGGCAATATGTTTTTATCGCTATTGTTTTAGGCCGCCGTTGCCTGCCTTAAATCAGCAATGACAGGCAAAGAGAACAAGTCCTTTCTCAATAGTCTGCTCGTAAAGAACAACACTTCAAGGTTTTCCACCTTGCCTGTTTTCGGATTCAGGCGCGCAATAATCTCGTCGCCCAATTCTTCTGACTCCTGTTCAGGATATGGCGTAACAGTATTAATATACAGAATGTCCGCTTCGCGGTCAAATTGAAAGGTTAACTTTTCTGCCATTCTATTTTTCCACTATTATACAACGATAAGATTGACTCTCAATCCACCGTCAAGGTCTTTGACCAATTGCACTGAAAACCAATGGTAACTCGGAGACCTGACAGGTTTCATCTTGGAGCGTCTCCATCAAACTTCCCCGCGTTGTGCGACACTCGGTCAATCGGAACTCGGCAAAAACCTGTCAGGTCTTAAACTGCGTGGTAAAAGATCAATCCACTACCAGCAGCTTGGAAATATAAAAATCAGTTGTCAATCGCCACCAATTTCTCGCTCACGTCCCACAAGCGTTTTGCCACGGCCTCATCGTAGGATTCATCCGACGAGCGTGTTTCCTTCGTATCATAGTTGAAGTACTTTCCACTGATGCCCTGCACGTCCGGCGAGGAAGCCAGATAAATCGAACACTTGGCTCCGTCCTCGACCGAGATACGTCGGGGCATAAGTTTTATACCCATGCGCACGAGCCAGCCATTGTTCCCGGCGAAGTTGCTGGCCACAAATCCCGGATGCAGACAATTGGCCGTGACGTTCGTGCCTTGCAGCCGCCGCGCCAGTTCATAGGTGAACAGCACGTTCATCAACTTGGACATGCCATAGACCCGCATCCCGTTATAGCCATGCTCGCTCTGCAAGTCGTCGAAGTTGACATGACCGCTGTAATGCACGCGCGAAGCCACACAGACCACGCGTCCTGCTGGTCCCGCCTTGAGCATGTCCAGCAGAAGATTTGTCAACAGAAAATAATTGAGATGATTGAGCGCCACAGACATCTCATAGCCGTCCACACTCACTTTGCGGGTCAAGAAG
>JBJKOR010000697.1:0-1620 GCA_046707185.1 Anaerolineales bacterium
GAATGCACCCGTATCCACGTACGCGGTCGCTTTCAGCGCCACAAACGTTCCGTCGTTTTTCGCGCCCAGCTTTAGCGTGATGCGAGAAGGATGCCTTTTGGGATGCGCCCAAAATGATTCCTGGCGATTGTTGACGAGTCTCACCGTCCCTTTGACCGTCCACGCGCCCAACGCGGCCAAGATCGCCACCATGGAATCTTCCTTACCGCCGAAAGCACCGCCAATCACCGCGCTCTTCACTTGAACAGACTCGATGGGTATTCCAAGCGTGGCCGCGATCTCCAACTGATCGATAAAAGGATGTTGTGAACCAACCCAAACCGTCAGTGTGCCGTCGCGGTTGTAGCAAGCCAGGGAATTTTCGGTTTCCATATAAGCCGGTGAGACAAATGGAACCGAGAATGTATCTTCAAGGACGATATCCGCATCGGCGAATCCTTGCTCGAGATTGCCTTCCTTGATTTCATAACGCGAGATCAAATTTCCCGATTCATGCAGCTTCAACGCATCCGGCTGCAACGCCTCAACCGGATCGAGCACCGGACCGATTGCTTCATACTCAACATGAATCAATTGCGCCGCTTGATGCGCAGCTTCCTTTGAAGCGGCAATAACCAATGCAAGCGGTTCACCGTAATGATGAACCAGATCGCGGGCAAGCGCGGGTTGATCTTTTATCAATCCACCAAATTCATGTTCGCCCGGAATATCGGCGGCAGTCAAGACGCGCACCACGCCGGGCATTGCCTTTGCCGCGTCCACGTCAATCGAACGGATGCGGCCATGCAGAATCGTCGAGCGCGCCACCGCACCGAACAGTATACGATTCAATTTGATATCCGCGGTGTATTCCGCCGCGCCGGTTACTTTCGCGCGCGCGTCCTTGCGTAATTCCGATTTTCCCAAAGTAATAGCATCAGGCATGGTTCATCTCCTCTGCAGCGCGATGAACGGCCTCGATCATTTTGACATAGCCCGTGCAACGGCAAAGATTACCCGATAGCCCCTCGCGTATTTGTTCATCGCTCGGATTCGGATTCTCCTGCAAAAGCGCTTTCGTCGCCATGATCGCACCCGGTGTGCAATAACCGCATTGCACTGCGCCCGCCTCTACGAACGCCCTCTGGATCGGATGCAACTCACCGTCCTTTGAAATTCCTTCGATGGTTTCGACTGCGCATCCCTGAACCTGCCCGATCAGGACCATGCACGAATTGACCGACTTGCCATTCAGGATGACCGTACAAGCGCCGCATTCCCCTTCGCCGCCGCAGGCATCCTTCGTGCCGGTCAAGCCCAAATCCTCGCGCAGCGCCTCCAGCAAAGTGCGGTTTGGCAAACTATCTACCGTCACCTGCCTGCCATTCACTTCAAAAGTCACTTCGACTGATTTCATTTCATCTTCCCCTTTGCCTGCTCAATCGCCTGTTCCAACGCGCGCCGCGTCAAAACGGACGCGGCATGACGGCGATATTCAGCCGTCGAGCGGACATCGCTGATCGGGGAAATATCTTTCACGACAGCCTCTGCCGCGTCTTCGACGACGCCCGCGCTTGCATTCTGTCCGATTAACATTTTCTCCGCCCTGGGACTGCGCACGGCCGTCGGCGCAACGGAACC
>JBJKOR010000698.1:0-3875 GCA_046707185.1 Anaerolineales bacterium
CAAACGGTCAATGGCGATGTCATCCGTGACGTGTTGGATAAAACGCCGGTGCCTGTCATTTCTCCTTCATCCCAACTCCTCTCCCAACCCTTCGGCTTCGCTCAGGGCAAGCATTTGGAGAAGGGCAAGGGGTGAGGCGGCTTGTATGTCGCGCCCACTCTTTCTCAGCCTGTTGATTTTTGTTTTACTGTTCGCCGGACTTGCCGGGTTGAACAGCGCGGTGCTCGCGCTAACCATTCCCTTATTGCTTTACTTGTTCTATGGCTTTTGGCGTGGGCCGGAAGAGCTTAAGCTCGACGTTCACCGTGAGCTAAGCGCTGAACGTGTCGCGCCGAATACGCCTGTGAAGGTTAAAGTAACCCTTATCAACCGCGGCGGCGATTTGGAAGAGCTTGAACTTGAAGATGTGATATCGCCTGCGCTGACGATTTCCAATGGCAGTAACCGTCATTCGATTTCTCTTCCCAAAGGTGGAATATTTACCTTCGAATACAACGTGCACGCCCCGCGCGGAAATTATCCGTTCGAGACTCTGCGTGCGGGAGCCGCGGATTGTTTCGGGATTGTGAGTGCTGCGGAGTCGTTTCATACGCAGGGTCAGATATTCGTTTTTCCTCCGGTAACGCGCTTGAAATACATTGCCATTCGTCCGCGGCGGACGCGTGTCTACGCCGGAAGCATTCCGGCGCGCGTTGGCGGCACGGGCGTGGAGTTCTTTGGCGTGCGCGATTACCAGCCTGGGGATTCGCCGCGTCGCATCAATTGGCATGTCAGTGCGCGGCATGAGGGCAGTTTGTATTCCAATGAGTTTCAGCAGGAGCGCGTGGCGGATGTGGGCATCGTGCTCGATGGTCGTGAGCGCGCCAATTTGTTCTTCGGCGGTAAATCGCTCTTCGAGCATTCGGTCTTGGCTGCCGCGGCTCTCTCGAACGCTTTGCTGACGCAAGGCAACCGCGTTGGCCTGCTGATTTATGGTCACTATCTTCAATGGACTCTGCCCGGTTATGGGAAACTTCAGCGGGAGCGTATTCTGCACGCTCTGGCGCGGGCCACACCCGGACCGAGCCAAATCTTCGAAGGGCTGGAATTTTTACCGGTGCGCGCCTTTCCACCCGAGTCGCAGATCGTGCTGGTCAGCCCCGTTTTGGAGAACGATTTCGAGCCGTTGATTCAACTGCGGGCACGTGGCTATCAGGTCCTGATCGTGAGTCCGGATTCGGTGGCGTTCGAGCAGAATCTTTTGCCGCACACACCGGAAGTTCAACTGGCCGCGCGAGTCGTTCGGATGGAACGAAAAATATTGATCCATCGTTTGATGCGGGCCGGAATTCAACTCATCGAGTGGAACATCAGCCAGCCGTTGGATCAGGCTTTGGGACAGGCCTTGCGTTATCGTCCCACAGGAAACAGGCTGTGACCTTTTTTGTATTGTTGTTCAGCATTGTATTGGGCATTGGCTCGCTGGCCTTCGGATACTTCTCGGCAGGCTTTACCGTATTTGCGCGCTGGATTGTATTCTTCGGCGCGTTATGGCTCTTCGCCGTCTGGCAGCGCTGGCGCTGGTTTGCTTATCTTGGGATCGTGTTCAACTTTTTGATCGCGGCACTGGGGTTGTGGCTTTTGAATTTTCCACCTGAATGGATGTTTGCGGGCGCCATTGGTGGATTGCTGACCTTTGACTTGACCCATTTCTGGAATCGAGTGCGCTTCATCACCTCCGACGAGGAACGGCGCGGCCTCGAGATGCGTCATCTCGTCCGATTGTCCATTCTCACCAACATCGGCATGACCTTGGCGACTCTGGCGATGCTGATCAAATTTCAGTTCAGCTTCGAATGGGTTATTATCTGGATTGTGATCGTTGTGCTGGGCTTGACCCAACTCATCCGCTGGTTTCGCAAGCGCACCTAATTGCTGCTTCCTGCTTCCTGCCTACTGTTTTCTGCTTCCCATCTCCTGCTTACTGCTGCTATCCACTCTTCCGTCTCCCTCGGTGATTTCAATTGAATAACCTTCAAGTGTGCGTTCTCTGGATCGGCAAACAGGATTGGGTATTCACGTTTGTGCGGCCAGTAGGCTTTGAAAAGCCAGTGATACAGTGAATCTTCTGACCAAAGCTTGAAGTGCTTCAGCAGGGTTTCCCGGTTGGTTCCCCACAATAATTCTTGCGTCCACCAGCGCGTGAGCGTGCGGCGTGTCAACCGCCAGAATAATGTCCACAACGAATAATCCAACCAAATGATCGCTTCTGCGCGTGACCAGGTGAGTTCACGCACGTGGCGGTAATTGCCCGCCAGAACCCAATTCTCTTGACGCGTGGCTTCATCGACGCGGGCACGAAAAACGTCGAGGGGGGTCTCGGTCCAGTCCGGCCCCCAATACAGTGCATCGAGTTCTATGAAGTTCAAATGGAATGTATCTGCCAATTGTCTTGCCAGTGTGGATTTTCCTGAACTGGTCATTCCGATGATAACCACGCGTTTGAAGGGAAATGATTGCATAGAACGTGGGATTATAATTCATCAACAATATATAGCAGCATCGCCCTGAGCGGACACTGAGCGAGCACGGCGAGACGAAGTGGTAGTCGAAGGGCGGATGAAACAAATGAATTGCGCTTCGACTTTGGGTTTCGATACACTCGCTTCGCTCGTTACTCAACCCTCCGCTCATATCGTCCCGAAGTCTTTCGGGAGCGCAAAAAACGAGGCAAAAATGTTCGATCTCCCTGATGATGAAATTCTATCTTTATCCAAAGAACATGTCTTTTGGACATGGTCGGCGCAAGCCAAAGTCAATCCCATTCCGGTCAAGCGCGCCAAGGGCGTCTACTTTTGGGATGTGAATGACAAACGTTATCTCGATTTCAACTCGATGACCATGTGTGTCAACATTGGTCACGGCGATGAACGCGTCATCGAAGCGATGGTCAAGCAGGCGCGTGAACTTCCGTATACCGCGCCCGCCATGACCAATAAAGTCCGGGCGTTGGCATCCAAGCTGACTGCGGAAGTCTCGCCGGGTGGTCAATTGACGAAAGTTTTGTTCACGCTCGGCGGTGCGGACGCCAACGAGAATGCGATCAAATTGGCGCGTGGTTATACAGGCCGATATAAGATTTTGAGTCGCTATCGTTCATATCACGGTGCGACGGCGGGCGCCATGGCTGTGACGGGTGACCCGCGACGTGTGGCGTGGGAGCCGATGGTCATGCCGGGCGTGGTTCATTTCCTTGATCCGTATCGTTATCGCTCTACGTTTCATAGAACAAATTCCAACATTTCCGAAGAAGACTTCACGCGCGATTATTTGAATCATCTCGAGGAGATCATTCAATATGAAGGGCCGCAAACGATTGCCGCGATTATGATGGAGTCAGTGACGGGCACAAATGGCATCATCATCCCGCCGGAAGGATATATGCAAGGTGTGCGCGCCTTGTGCGATAAATATGGCATCGTGATGATTGCCGATGAAGTGATGAGCGGATTTGGTCGGACGGGGAAGTGGTTCGCCGTTGACAATTGGAATGTTGTGCCGGACATCATGACCATGGCGAAAGGTCTCACGTCTGCTTATGCACCGTTGGGTGCCGTAGCGATGAAGCCAGAGATTGCAGCGCATTTCGATGAAGTTGTTTTCAAGTCTGGATTGACGTATACATCGCATCCGATCTCATTGGCGGCGGCGATTGCGAATATCAATGTCATGAAGGAAGATCAACTCGTCGAGCACGCGGCCGCTATGGGTCCGGTGTTGAAGCGTATGTTGTCCGATTTGGGAGAGTCGCATCCTTCGGTCGGCGATGTGCGTTCGATTGGATTGTTCGGGATTATCGAGTTGGTCAAGGATCGCAAGACGAAAGAGCCGATGGC
>JBJKOR010000699.1:0-1773 GCA_046707185.1 Anaerolineales bacterium
CCGTATATCGATGCGCAGACGATGACCATTCATCATGATAAACACCATCAGGGTTATGTCACGAATCTCAATGCCGCGATCGAAAAACATCCCGAACTGGCGGGCAAATCCGTCGAAGCGTTGTTGATGGATTTGAATGCTGTGCCTGAGGATATCCGCACAGCGGTCCGCAACCACGGCGGCGGCACGTGGAATCATGGCATGTTCTGGGAAATCATGGCTCCCAAGGCTGGCGGTGCGCCGAAAGGCGAGCTTGCCAAAGCGATTGATGCTTCGTTCAAATCGTTCGACGCGTTCAAAGAAGAATTTACCAAGGCTGCCAACGGACGCTTCGGTTCCGGCTGGGCATGGCTCGTCAAGAAGGGTAGTGGACTCGCTGTCGTTTCGACTGCCAACCAGGACAATCCCTTGTCTGATGGCCTGACCCCGATTATGGGCGTGGATGTCTGGGAGCATGCGTATTATCTCAAATATCAGAACCGCCGCGCGGAATATGTTACTGCGTGGTGGAACGTGGTCAATTGGGATGCGGTGGCAAGTCGCTTCGCTGCGAAGTAATTTCACTCGTCTAAACAAACTCGCCCCGAATCTGTTTTCGTGGGCGGGTTTGTTTTTAGTGAATGTCTAAAGCTTCAAATAAATGGGATGGATTGCTTGGGGAGGAGAATGCCCCTCGCAGAAATACAACTCACTTTATCTTTCGCTTCATTTCCAAAATTTGTTCTTCGCTCATATCTGGGATATTTTCCACCTTTGTGATCCCCAGCGCTTTGCGCTGCGCTTCGCGCCACATTTCCAGCCGTGCCGTGACCTGTGCCTCATAACCTTCCTGTGAAGGCGCATAGAAATAAGTTCCCAATAACCGCTTTGGCAAATATTGCTGTGGGACGAAATGTCCTTCATGCTCATGCGGGTAAACATAATCTTTTCCGTGACCGAGCGCCTCGGCATCGCGATTATTGTCCATCAAGTGACGCGGCACCGAAATTTGTCCTTCCTCTTCGATCTTCTGCATGGCCTTGAAGTACGCGCCTGCGCTGTTGGATTTCGGCGCGGTGGCGAGATATAACGTCGCCTCGACGATGGGATAAACACCTTCCGGCAAACCAATGTAATCAAAAGCTTGCGCGGCGGACGAAGCCACAACAATTCCCATGGGGTCAGCTAAACCAATATCTTCACCTGCAAGAATGATCAACCTCCGTAAAATGAAGCGCGGGTCTTCGCCAGCGTATAACATTTTTGCCAGCCAATATAAAGCTGCATCGGGGTCGGAACCGCGAACCGATTTTATAAACGCGGAAATGGTATCATAGTGCGCGTCGCCGTCTTTGTCATAGAGCACGGCGCGTCGTTGAATCGATTCCTGCGCCACATCCAAAGTGATATGAATAATGTCATCTGAATCCGGAGAGGTCGACTCAACGGCGAGTTCGAGCGCGTTCAATGCGTTGCGCGCGTCGCCGCCAGCCACTTCGATTAAATGGACACGCGCTTCTGGGTCAAGAATGATGTGCTTATTTCCGTAGCCGCGCTCTTTGTCGGCTAGCGCGTGATCCATAATAATGCCGGTCTCATCTTGATTCAAACTGCGCAACTGAAAAACGCGCGAGCGTGAGATGAGCGCGCTGATAACTTCGAAATACGGATTCTCGGTGGTTGCGCCGATCAGCGTCACGGTTCCATTCTCGACATGGGGCAGGAGCGCGTCTTGCTGGGCTTTGTTCCAGCGATGGACTTCATCCACAAAAAGAATTGTGCGCTCGTTGTGAA
>JBJKOR010000700.1:0-1920 GCA_046707185.1 Anaerolineales bacterium
TCCCGAAAGACCAGCGATATCTTTCGGAGGATACTGTCAGCGATGTCGTGGCGGTTAAGTTTTCCATGTGTAAGCAATCACTTGGCGGTTACGTGTCAGCACTCACGTGGCGGTTCGCAGTAATCGCCTTACTTGATAAAACGAATCCAAATGTAACATTAGAGGTCGGCTATGCTTGGGGAAAAGAAATTCCTACGATTCTGCTGATAAAAGATGCTAAAAAATTACCGTTCGATTTACAAAGCCAGAAATGTATAGTTTATGATAGCATTCAAGCCCTCGAAAAAAAGTTGACAGCTGAACTAACTCGACTGATAAATCAAGGCGTTATCGCTCAATAAAGATTAGTTATTTTTCATTTACACTGATGGCATCCCCGACAGATATAACCTTTCTTAAATCTGCTCTTCAACAAGGCGATCTTAAACTCAAAGGTCAATTCATGCTTGGTTCGAATTACACATTCCTTGTTGACGTTGACTACCAAGGCAATACTTTTCCTGCCGTTTATAAACCTTCGCGCGGCGAGCAACCACTTTGGGATTTTCCCGAGAACACATTGGCGCAACGCGAGGTTGCGGCGTATCTCGTCAGCGAGGCGCTGGGCTTTGGCTTCGTCCCGTTCACCGCGCTGCGCTCCAACGGTCCGCACGGCGCCGGTTCGCTCCAGCAATACATCGAGTACGATCCCGAATATCATTACTTCAGTTTCACAGATGAAGATAAAGCAAAACTCAAGCCGGTCGTTTTTTTCGATCTATTTGTCAACAAAGCCGACCGCAAAGGCAGTCACGTTTTCTTCGATGACGACTCGCATAAACTGTGGGCAATCGATCACGGGATTTGTTTCCACGAGGAAAATAAATTGCGGACGGTGATTTGGGATTTTGCGGGCGAGCCGATTCCCGATGATTTATTATCGTGTATCTCGCATCTTCCCTCCGACCAAAGTCTGCTCGCTGACCTTGAGCCTTATCTCAGCCCGCGCGAGGTCGCCGCGTTAAAATTGCGCGCAAAGAAATTGATCGCATCGAAGGTTTTTCCGCGTCCGCCGCAGGGACGCAGGTCGTTTCCATATCCGCCATTGTAATCATGTCATTGCGAGCGATGGTCGAGTAGCCAGTGTTCTTCTGGCATATCGAGACCGAGCGAAGCAATCTCATGTAATCATCACACAATCCATTGCATGACAACTTGAGATTGCCGCGCCATCTTGGTCTCGATACATCGCCTGCGGCGATACTCGACCAGCGATGGCTCACAATGACATCTTGAATAGGAGAATTCATGAATTACAACCTCGCTTTCATCGGTTTCGGGAATGTTGCCAAAGCATTGATCCATTTGCTGGAACGCAAACGCGCAACGTTAAAAGATCAATATGACATCACGTTTTCCGTGACAGGCATTGCCACCGGCAGCCATGGATTCGCTGTCGATCCAAATGGACTCGATGTGGAGAAAGCACTATCGTTAGTAAAAGCTGGCCAATTGGTTTCGAGTCTTTCATCGTCGCAAGTGAATGATTCGTTGTCGGTCATCAAGGGATCCAAAGCCGATGTAATGTTCGAAAACTCTCCGGTGAACGTTGCAACGGGTCAGCCCGCGATTGACCATTGCAAAGCCGCGCTCAATTTGGGCATGCACGCCATCACTGCCAACAAAGGCACGGTGGTGCATGGTTATCGCGAATTGACTGCGCTGGCAAAATCGAAGAACAAAAAGTTCTATTTCGAGTCAACCGTGTTGGGCGGCACGCCGCTCTTCTCCGTATTCCGCGAAGCGATGCCTGCCGCGGAGTTGACATCGTTCAAAGGTATTATCAATTCAACGACCAATATCATTTTGACGCGCATGGAAAACGGCGAGACATTCGACCAGGCCGTGAAGTATTGTCAAAGCATCGGCGTGGCAGAGACC
>JBJKOR010000701.1:0-9061 GCA_046707185.1 Anaerolineales bacterium
GAACTTTGGACCCAAGACAACCGAAGAAGATTCGTTTGCCATCATGGACAAGGCGCTCAATCTCGGAATCAATTTCTTTGATAGCGCCAACGTATATGGTTGGAAATTGGGCGAAGGCGTCACCGAGCAAATCGTCGGCCGTTGGTTCGCTCAGGGCGGAGGACGACGCGAAAAAACGATCATCGCCACGAAAGTGTTTGGCCGTATGGGCGCTTGGCCCAATCAAACACATCTTTCTGCGCTGCATATTCGCGAAGCAGTGGAAGGCTCGCTCAGACGCTTGCAGACGGATCATATTGATCTCTACCAGATGCACCATGTTGATCGCAATACGCCGTGGGAAGAAATCTGGCAAGCTATGGACGTATTGGTAAGACAGGGCAACGTGCTTTATGTGGGATCGTCCAACTTTGCAGGCTGGCATATCGCCAAGGCAAATGAAGCCGCGAAAGCGCGAAACTTCATGGGACTGGTATGTGAACAGTCGCTCTACAATCTCAAAGACCGCATGATCGAATTGGAAGTGATTCCGGCTTGCCGCGATTATGGCTTGGGGCTGATTCCGTGGAGTCCGCTGGCGGGCGGGTTATTGGGAGGAACGATTGGCAAGGACAAAACGGGACGCCGCGCCGACAAACAGCGAGTCGAGGATGCGAAGAAATATGCTGCCCAACTTGGTCAGTATGAAAAATTCTGCAAACAGATGGGAGAAAAACCGGCGGATGTAGCCTTGGCTTGGCTGCTGGCGAATCCGGTCGTGACCGCCCCGATCATTGGTCCGCGGACGATGGAGCAGTTGACTGGGAGTCTGCGCGCGCTCAAGATCAAGCTCGGCAAGGCTGAGATGGCAAAATTGGATCAAATTTGGCCCGGGCCTGGAGGCGAAGCGCCGGAGGCTTATGCGTGGTAAGGCTATTAAACGTCAATAATGGATAACGGGATATGTCATGCTGAGGGGCGTTTTTCACCCCGAAGCATCTCGGAGAGGCTCATTCGAGACCCTTCGGTCGCTGAAAACCGCTTCCTCAGGGTGACATGACGATGGTTCTGGCTTATCCATTATTCACGTTACTTAGCTTTTGATAATCCACGCGCGGGGCAACTATTAGTGCAGTTGCGAAGTTCAAAACATGCCTGCTTTTGTGAAGCGAGATTAAATCATCGAATAGTAGATTGTATCCAATGGGAAGAAGACAATCTATATTTACAAGTCAGTTGCCAATTACCACCTTGAGATTTCGTCAAATTTTGATCACCACCGAATCTTTGATCCCGCGGAGAAACAAAGCACCGTTTATAAAAGAGTTACAACCCCAGATATGCTGCGCGCACATGTTCATTTTTTGCAAGTTGGCGCGCCGTTCCTTCCAGTTCAACTTTTCCTCCAGCTAAGACAAATCCATAATCACTGATGACGAGCGCCATTTGAACATTCTGCTCTACTAATAAAATGGTCATCTTGAGATCGCGTAATTGTTTGAGATTTTCGAATAACTGAAGCACAAGTACGGGCGCTAGACCCAGCGAGAGTTCATCAATCAAAAGCACTTTGGGATCAGCCATGATCCCACGTGCCACAGCCAGCATCTGCTGTTCGCCGCCGCTCAATGTCCCAGCGTTTTGGTTTCTTCGTTCCTTCAGGCGCGGAAACATCATGAAAACCTTTTCGAGATTATCTTTCATTTTCGATCGTGCACGCCGATTCGTTGCACCCATTTCCAGATTATCATATACGGTCATATCTGTAAAAAGCTGACGGCCCTCCGGGACCATCACAAGTCCTATATCAGCTTTAGCATAAGCTGGCAATCGGCTGATATCTTTCCCCTCGAACCAAATCGAACCGCTCCACGGACGGATTTGTCCCATCACGGTTCTCAACAAAGTTGTTTTACCGACCCCATTGCTCCCAACTAGGCAAGTCAACTCACCCTCTTGCAGGTGCAGCGAAGCGCCCCACAAAATTTGCACCTCGCCATATCCTGATGCGATCTCTCGCACTTCGAGAATACTCATCGTTATTCCTCCTCCAGCAACTTATTGGCGAGACTCGAATCGCCAAGATACGCCTCGATCACATGCGGGTTGTTGGTGATTTCATTCGGAGTTCCATCAGCGATCTGCTTGCCATAATCCAAAACAATGATTCGGTCTGAGACATTCATCACGGCTTTCATCAGGTGTTCGATCATGATGATAGTGATACCCTGCTCGCGAATCTTGCGGATGATTTGTATCATCCCATCAATCTCGGATGGATTCAAGCCAGCCAGCACTTCATCGAGAAGAAGAAGATAAGGATGCGATGCCAGCGCCCGCGCCATTTCCAACCGCTTCTTTTGCGCGACGTTGAGACTGCTCGCCATCTGACTGGTGCGGTTGCCCAACCCGACAAATTTCAGCACCTCATCTGCGATGTCCGCGGCTTGGCTCAGGTTGTGATTCTCGCGTCCGAAGCACGCGCCCACCATAACGTTTTCCCGAACCGTTAATTCATTCAGCGGACGGACAATCTGGTGTGTGCGCGCCATCCCCATGTGCGCCAAATCATAGGATTTCATGCCAGTCACATCTTTATCCCGGAAAATGATACGGCCAACTTCGGGGTGATACACGCCGTTGATCACGTTGAACAACGTAGTCTTCCCTGCACCATTCGGGCCAATCAACCCTAGGATTTGTTCCTGCGGCAAGTCGAATGTAATTTGTGTCAGAGCTTGAAGCCCGCCGAACTGTTTCGTAAGTCCCTGAACAGATAGTAACACGGTCATACCAGCACCCTCCTGAATATTGGAACACGCCGCCTCAACCAGCCAACTGCGCCGGCAGGGATGAAGAGAATAATCACCAATAGTAACGCGCCTGCCACAGAAAGCTGTACGTTCTTAAAAACAGGACTGGTCAGAAGATAATTCCGCAAGCCTTCATATCCAGCCGCGCCAAGGATCGGACCGAACACGCTACCCTGTCCGCCCAACATAACAATCACCAGCATCTCAATCGAGTAATCCAGACGGAAGGCATCGGCTGGCTCGATGTGTCCGTTCTTGAAAAAGAATAACGTGCCGACGATGCCAGGCAGGATAGCTGAAAGAACGAATGCCCAGGTTTTTGCGTTCGGTGTGACCACACCCATCACTTCGGCGGCATCTTCATCTTCGCGAATTGCCATCAAGCCAAGCCCAAACTTGCTGTTCTTAACTACGAAATTGAGAACCACAACCAGAAGCGCCATTGCAAACACAGCATAATAGGCTATCCACAAAGCATTGGTCGCTCCGCCATAGTTTTTATAGACGCTGAAATTGAGGGTCATCCCGATTGGTCCACCGAATGGATCGAAGTTGTTGGTAAAGGCGCGCACTGCCTCGTTAATGCCAATGGTTGCAAGTGCGAAATATGCGCCGCGCAATCTGAGAATGGCTTTCCCCAATAGGAATGCCAGCAGGCCGGAGGTCAATCCTCCCGCGATGGCTGCGCTCCATAACGGCCAGTTCTGGGCATTGATTAGGTATAAACCCACGTAACCGCCCAATCCAAAGAAGACGATATGACCAAAACTTACATAACCGGTAAAGCCAAGCAGGATGTTCAAACTGGCAGCCAGAACAATAACCTGCAGGATGATGTAGATCGTCTCTCGCAGGGACGCGCTGTGATTCGCGATCGGGCCGATGCCCAAAGCGATCACGACCAGGATGCTAACCCATAATCCAATGCTTTTGAATCGATTCATTTCTGTGCTCCAAAAAGCCCGGTGGGTCGCACGAGCAGAATGATGACAAATAGAACGAATTCCAGGACAGGAACCCAACTATTAGGCAGGACGATTGGGATCAGGCCCTCCATGACACCGAGGATCAAACCGCCTAATAGCGATCCAATCGGGTTCCCCAGGCCGCCTAATACCACGATCACAAAACTTTTCAGTTGATAGGCGTTGCCAGCCAGAATGGTAAATGGGAAGAAAGTTGCGATCAACCCGCCTGAAACAGCTGCCAGCAATGTGCCGAGGCCAAAGCTGAGCGCCAACACGCGGGATGATGGGATTCCCATTAGTTCAGCCGCGGCCCTGTTATTGGCAACAGCCCGGATATTTTTTCCGGGGCGGGTGCGATAGAGGAAAAAATATAGGCCGCCGGTTACAGCCGTTGCAAGGATGGCCGCCACAAGTCGCGTGCCTTGAACCGTTAGATCGCCGCTCCCGATGGTTCCCAGCGTGAAGTTGACGTTGCGCGGTGTCGTGCTGAACGCGGCTGTCCCCAGACCGATCAGGATCATGTTGACGGCGTATGTCGCCAACAGCGTGGACAGCGGCGGTGCGGACAACACGCGATGAATGGCCACGTAATAAATGATCACGCCGCCGACGAGTCCAATCAATGCAACCAGGATCAGGGCGACATAAGGATTCAAGTTGACGGATGTGAACAGTAGATAGACGGCAAACATGCCGAGCGCCATGAGCGGCGCGTGTGCCAGATTGATCACATCCATCACGCCCCAGATCAAACTTAAGCCCATGGCCGCGATTCCATAGACAAAGCCGATCAGCAAGCCGTCAATCAACGAGGCGATGAAAAGATTTCCCATGCAGGTTACTCCCGTAGTGCCGATATTATAAAAAGTCCCTGCAAACGTTGGACACGCTTACAGGGACTGTCCAAACTAAAAGTTACGGGATGGGATAGAGCAATGGTGCTGTAGCACCCGCTTCGGGCCAGACGATCTGCTTTACCAGATTGCCGCTCGAATCTTTTTGCCATTGCACGTAGACCATTTCATGGCCGATTTGCAAACCATGATTTGCAGCACTCGTATCGAACTTGACGTGGCCGTAGAAGGTCAGGATGTCCATTTTATCAAGGGCCGCCGCAACGGCCGTGGTATCCAGCGAACCGGCATCCTCGATGGCCTTTTGCAAGATCAATCCGGCAGCGTAGCCGCCTGCTGAATGATAGGTTGGATCTTCATTATAGGCAGCCTTGTAGGCGCTGGTGAAGTCTGTGCCCGTAGGGCCGAACCATGTCAGATTATCCTTCTGTGCGGCCGCTTGCGTGAAGCTGACCTGCGGCTCCCATTGGCTGGGACCAACGATACCAAGCGCTGCATCTCCGAGTTGGGCAAATTGATCTTCCGGCGGTGCAACCAGCAGCGCTATGAACTTTGCCCCAACCTTCTTTTCGTAGAGTTGTTTCGCAAATGTGTTGCCATCCTGGAAATGGCCTCCGCCCATGATGGCGTCCGGCGCGGCTGCCTGTATCTTATTGATCAATGCCGAGAAGTCTGTCGTGGCTGGATCGTATCCTTCGTTGACAACGATATTGTAGCCTTTGCTGGTCGCGTACGTGACCAAGGCTTTGACAACGCTGGTGGAGAAACTATCCGTTGAATACGCGATTGCGATCTTCTTGGCACTTGGATCGGTCTTTGCCAGGAGATCCAGCGCGCCTGTCAAGTAATGGCTGGCGGGCGTATATGCCTGATAGACCAGTGTGTATCCTTTTTGATAGGTGCTGTCGTCAGCCGCGCCGGTCGTTATCATGATCTTGTTATATTGCTGTGCGATCACAGCTGCCGCCGCGGTCAAGCCACTGGAATATGGGCTGATCAAGAAGTCGGCATTGTCTTCGGTCGCGAGTTTTGTGTACAGTTGCTGCACGCGGTCCGAGTTGGACTCGTCATCGTAGGTTTGCGCCTTGAATGTGACCATCGTGCCATCGGACAACTTAACGCCTCCAGCTTTATTGACCTGATCCATCCAAAGCTTGAGGCCGTTATATTGCCGCGTCGATTCGACGTTGAGCGAACCGGTCTGCGACGAGGTGAATCCAATCGTCACGGTCTTCGCCGTGGGCTGGGCTGGCGCGGTGGTTGCTGCTGGCGCCTGGGTTGCAGCAGGTGCGGGCGCCTGGGTTGGCGGTGCGGCGGTTGGCGTAGCCGCGGGGCCACAAGCGCTAATCGCCATGCTTCCCAAGATAAGCAGGCTAAGCAATACAAAAAGTGAACGTTTCATCTGAGCTCCTCCAATGGAATATTTTGAAATGCAAGTTGAACATCGGATTGTACATAGGCTGAATTGTGAGAAGAACCTCCTGGATACAGGATAGGTGGATTTACTGACTGCATCCTCTTGTTATTCTATTTGGTTTATGGAAATATTTCCTAAAAATGGATGGCGGGTATATAAAAAATTTGTAAATAACGATTCATCTCCCGAAGCGATAACCAATGCCATGCTCGGTGTGCAAATATTGCGGATGAAGCGGGTCGTTCTCGATCTTTTGCCGGAGGCGGCCAATGTAAACTCGCAGATATTCAGCCTCGTCACCGTATTCCTGTCCCCAAACATGCTGCAGGATGGCACGATGCGTTAGGACCTTTCCAGCATAACGCATTAAATAAATGAGCAGGTTGTATTCCGTTGGGGTGAGGTCAATAGCTTGCCCCTGAATGGTCACTCGATGATTGGCGAGATCAGCGGAAATTTCGCCGCGCACGATACGTTCATCACCGGTATTTGAGACCGACCAATTTGATCGCCGCAGAACTGCCTTGACTCGGCCCAATAGTTCTCCAACACCGAAAGGCTTGGTGAGATAATCATCCACTCCGAGATCAAAGGCGCGCACCTTATCGGCTTCTTCTCCCAGCGCGGTCAAAATGATGATGGGAACATTCGAGCTTTGACGAATACGCCGCGTCGTTTCCAATCCATCTTGATACGGCATCATCAAATCCAAAATGACCAGATCAACGGTCGAAGTATTGAACAATGCCATCGCCTCCAAACCATTGGCGGCAGTCAACACTTCATAGCCGCGCACCTCAAGGTTGCGGCGCACAAAATCACGCAACGGTTTTTCATCATCCACAACCAGAACTTTAATCGCGTTCATCGTTTGATTCGACGCGTTCAATGCGATATGAATTTTGCAAATCTGCTTTCCCATCCAGAGGGATGAAAAAAGCGATGCAAGCGCCTCTGGCTTGAGGTTCCGCCCAAATCCTTCCGCCGTGCGCGCGTACAAATCCCTGGCAGATCGCAAGACCAAGACCCGCGCCGCTGGCAATGCGCGTCAGGCTGCTGTCCACGCGGTAAAAACTATCGAAGATGCGTTTGCTTTCTTCGGGTGGAATGCCCGGCCCATCATCCGAGACGCGGAAGACAAGTTGATCTTGCTGCCGCGAAACTTCCACACGTA
Organism: Anaerolineales bacterium; assembly: GCA_046707185.1. Classification (GTDB taxonomy): domain Bacteria; phylum Chloroflexota; class Anaerolineae; order Anaerolineales; family Villigracilaceae; genus Fen-1038. Next base: position 7,206 of record JBJKOR010000701.1, read on the forward strand.
TTGATGCTTCGGAACCGCCGTATTTGACTGCGTTCTCGATAAGATTCCGCAGGATGGTTTCCAATCGAGGCGGATCTCCAAATAAGGGAGGCAGGTTTGGCTCTATGCGGACTTCGAAGCGGGTGCCCGATTCAAGCCCAGCTTGCTTCGCTGCTTTCTGAATCATCTCTTCCGGTTCACATACTTGGTGTTTGATCTGCAGCGATCCGGCTTCGATCCGGGATAAATCAAGAAGATTGTTGACGAGACTCGATAAACGATCCGTTTCATTCGAGATGACAGAAAGAAATTCACGCTGGGATGAACGACTCCATTCCACATCATCGGCGAGCAATGTCGAGACATAACCCTTGATGCCTGCCAGCGGGGTACGCAGTTCATGGGAGACCGTGGAGATCAGACTCGATTTCATTCGATCCAATTCGCGATCCATGGTGACGTCCTGCAAGATCAATCCGTGACCGATGATGATGTCGCGCGCATCCGTCACATCGAATGCTTCCAATCGCATGGAAACCGTCTGCCCGGAAAGGTTGAGATCAATTTCCGTTTTCCCCCCATTGATCTTTTCAAATATATGATTGATCTCCTGCTGTGCTTTTTGCGCGTCCTGCGCGTTGGCAAGGATGCGCGCCAATACACTTTTGACGGATGTGCCTGCCAAGTCTTCAGGAGTCAGCGAAGCCAATTCCTCGACGCGGCGGTTTGCGTAAACTACTTTATCTTTCAAATCGCCGAGGATCAATCCATCTTCCATGGATTGAATTAATGCTTCGAGCCGGCGGCTTTGTTCTTCGAGGCGCGTGTCACTGCGCTCGAACAGAACGGCATTCTCAATCGCCATCGTCGCCTCATTTGCAAGAGTCGAGAGCAATTGAACCTCATTGTAAGTGAATTGATGCGGCTCTGTATGAAAGACAAGCAGCGCGGTGGGCGGGGCATGTTGCGTGTTCAATGGTACTGCCATGATCGCGCGGTACCTCTCGGAACGCGCCAAGCCGCGGCGGTTGACATAACTCGGATCGGTCTCTGTGTCGCTGACATAAATGGCTTCTCTAGCGTGCAGTGCGCGCATCGTCACTGAATCGGGTTCGCTGGGCTGGATGGCAAGCTGTTCCACGTAACTTTTTGAAAGTCCGCGGCTGGCACGCACGCGGAACACACCGCGTCCTTCGTCCAATGCGATGATGGCGCATCGCTCCACCTTCAGCAGGCGCGACATTTGTTCAAGGATGCGGTCGAGCACAGTATGCAAGTCGAGGCTCGAAACGACCGCCGCGCTAGTTTCCAAAAGCATTGCCTGTTCCTTCAGGCGGTCGCCGATGGACTCTTCCATGCGAAAGATACTGCGGATCAAATGCCCGATCTGATCTCCACGTCGTGCCAGACGTTTGAGATGCTCCCGTTCCTCCAAGCTGATCGGCCGATTAGCGCCGATCGCTTCACTAATTGGCGCCAGCCGTTCCACGGGTCCGATCACGCGAATGGATAACATCGCCCAAAAGAAAAATCCAATCAACACGAATACTACAGCTGCGGTCTCGGTAATGCGCTGAAGTGTTATCTGCGCCGCAAAAGCCGCGGAGGTCGGACGGCTTACGATCACTTCCCAATTGCTGTCGGAAATGGAAGTGTATGTGTAAAGTCTTTCTTGATTGCTGGAATCTCTAGCAATCTGGGAATCACCGCTACCGGTGGATAAGTGCTGATTGATATTTGGAAACAAATCAGTCGCAGGATGCAAAAGCATGGAAGGGTCCGGATAAGCAATGATTTGGCCACTGTTATCGAGAATCGCAACTTGTAATCCTTCCTCCGATTGATGTTCGGATGTGATAGCAGCCAATGTGTTGCTC
>JBJKOR010000702.1:0-7334 GCA_046707185.1 Anaerolineales bacterium
CCCATTGCAGTGTGACTACGTCGTCAGCCAGGGTGAAGGCTTGGCCATCTGCAGGCAGCAGCAAATTAGGCGCGGGGTAGGGAGGCGGAATGGTCGGCGTTGGCGTCGGCCCGGGCGTGGCAGCCCGCATACAAAGCGGGATGAGCAGCGTGCTCCCGTTGAAGACGTTATCAGTGGAGAGTCCGTTGAAATCTTTGATGGCTTGAATCGGTACCTGATAATTGGCAGCAATGCTCGAGAGCGTGTCATTTGACTGCACGGTGTAATCCACGTGATTGCAGGCGGCCTTCGTAGCATCCGCCGGCTGGGGCGTATAGGTTGGAGCCGCCGGCTGGGTCGCCGTTGGATAAGGAATCTTAAGACTTTCCCCAACGGAGAGCGGGCAGGAGGAGGCAAGGTTGTTCAGGATGATGATGCTTTGTACGGATACGCCAAACGTAACCGCGATCCCACCGCAGGTATCACCGCTGGCTACTTTATAATTGAATGGCGGTTGAACGGTGAAAGTCGGCGCTAAAGTCGGCAGGGAGGTATCCGTTGGCGTCGGGGAATTGGTTGGCGTTTGTGTTTCTGTCGGAACAGCGGTAGGGACGACTAATTTTTTCCCGCCGAGGCCTGCGCTCAAGCCGAAGTAGACCACGACCGCGCCGACCACGAGGAAGACTGCCAGCAATCCAAGTGCGATCGGCAAGCTGAGTGTTACTTCAGGGATACGCGCCGCGCCAATATACGGCTCGGACTCTTTCGATGTTTTTCCGGCTTTGGCTTTGCCGCTCAGGTCGGCGCCACAAACCGGACAGCGTGTGGCGGATTCTGATAAACGCGTTCCGCACGTGGGGCAGACCTGTGTTTTCTGAGAAGGTATTTCTGGACTCATACGGGGGGTGATTATACCATGCGAGTTTGGAACAAATTAACGATTATCCAACATTCGGTAAACTGTATCTCTTGCACCAGTTGGCGGCCACTGTACAAAGTTACAGCGGCAGGTGCGAGTTTGGCATATTCCTGGTAGCCTGTGGGATCGTGTACGTCAATGTCCAAAATAACATACGCTGACATGAAATCTCCTAAAATAGAAACGGGAAAAACAATTTGACTTTGCGCCTGTATTCGCTGAAGTCGGGATAGCGTGAGAGCGATTTTTCCTTGCGGAGGATATTTGGAATCCAGTAGAACAGGATGAATGCCCCCAGTGGCAGATAGGCAATCCATGTCATTGCCAGAGTCGCCAGCGCGGCATAGATGAGCAACTCGCCGAAGTAATTGATGTTATGCGCCAAACCGAACATCTTGTTCGTGATCAGCGTCCCCGGCTGAAGTTCGAGCGAGGTATGTTTTTGCATGTCGCTGGCAAAATGGAAGAAGACTCCCAACGTGTAGATGCTGACGCAGACGGTCAATAACCAGACCGGAGCCTGAACCGAATGCGAGAAAATGATCCAACCCGGAAGCCAATACAAAGCCAGCGCCAGCCAGGCTCCGATTCCAAACCAAAGCGGTGGCCGCTGTTCCCATTGTTTATCAGGAAAGATGCGGGACTTCATCACCCACATCAATCCGTACGTCCCATGCAAAGCAAGATAAATCATGGCGGTGGGATTATTCCATTGCTTGTAATAGGCGATCATCCCAAGTAATACGATAAATGTGATGCCTTTGTTGCTATCGATGAAGTGCTTTAGTCTCATTGCTTCGATTCCCGAATCGGCGGCGTGGCCGGACGCGCCGGTTGAGTCGTCACCAACACTTTGTCCACGCGCCGACCATCCATATCCATGACTTCGAAGCGCAGGCCATTCCATTCGAAATGGTCAGACGCCTGCGGCACGCGTCCGAGCGACATCATCACGAAGCCGCTCAGCGTTTCGTATTCTTTCTCGTTCGGCATGGCTTCGATTTCGAAGATTTCCTTGAAGTTGTCCTTTTCCAACCTGCCATCCAGCAGCCACGAACCGTCCTGGCGTTGAGTCGCTTGCGATTCGACTTCAACATCGCCTACAATCTCTTCAATGATATCGTTGAGCGTGATCATGCCTTGCAAACTCCCGAACTCATCGATGACCAGCATGATCTCGGCGTTCTTTTCCTTGAACACTTCGAGGGCGCGCGAGGCCAGCAGGGTTTCGGGAACATAAATGGGAGCCCGCAATTTGTCTTTGAGCTTGAACTCTTCACTGGAAAGACCGGGCGGCACAAGCAGGTCGCGCGCTTTTACGAATCCAAGCACATTATCGAGTCCATCCTGGCAAACGGGAAAACGGGAAACAGGAGTCTTGGAAATCTTTTCACGAATTTCGTCCGGCGTGTCCGTAATATCGAGCCAGGTAATCTCGGTGCGCGGCGTCATCAAGGAGTACACGCGCGAATCGCCCAAGCTGAACACGCCCTCCACCATATCCTGTTCAGCTTCCTCGAAGATCCCTGCTTCCGTGCCTTGATCGATCAAAAGTTGGATTTCTTCTTCGGTAACCGGCAATTCCTTGGTCGGCTTCACGCCCAATATTTGCAGGAAGAAATCGGTGAGGCGGCCGAACAACCAGACCAGCGGTGAAAATATTTTGGAAAGCAGGATCATCGGTCCGGAGATGGAGGCTGCGATTCTCTCCGGATTCTGCAGCGCCACGCGCTTCGGAACCAATTCGCCCAGCACCAAAGACAGGGCCGTGATCAATACCACCACGATGCCCAGTGCCAGCGAATCGGCGTATGGACTCAAAGGCGGCCACTGTTTGAATACGTTCGCCACCGGCTCGGAAAAGGTCGGCCCGCTGACCGCGCCCAGCAAAATGCTGACCAGCGTAATTCCGATTTGAACCGTTGAGAGGAAGGTGTTTGGGTTTTGCGCCAGACTCAAGGCGGTGGCAGCGCGTTTGTTCCCCTCATTTGCCAATTGCTGGAGCCGTGCTTTGCGCGCTGAGACAACGGCCATTTCTGAAATCACAAATAAGCTGTTGAGCAGGATTAGAAGAAAGAGTACAAGAATTTCGATTCCAAAATTTGACATTGAACTCACTTGCTGCTTATTCGAATCCCTTTGCCCTTTTTGGCTTCTCCAATGATCCGGGCAAATTGATTCAATTCCTTCGCGCGTTTCATAAATGCACCCAATTTATCTTGCGGAACGCCGAGCAGCAATCCGCCGCTGGTCTGCGGATCGAAGAGCAGCATTTGGGAAGGTTCGTCCAGCGCATCGTCGAATTGCACGTGCGGTGCGAAATAGGCTTTGTTATCGAATGCGCCGCCGGGGAAGGCGCCCATCTCGGCGTATTTGCGTGCACAACTCACGAATGGAATTTTGTCGTATTCGATTTCGAGTGCGACGTTCGCGGCGTCTGCCATCTCGAAGCCGTGGCCAAGCAAACTGAATCCGGTAATGTCGGTGCCGCCGCGCAGGTTGAATTCCACGGCAAGCTGACCCGCCGTTTCGTTCAAGCGCGTCATCCACGATACAACTTCCGCGTCTTCTTTCTCATCGGCTTGTTCGCGCTTCAAGGCGGTGGTCGTCACTCCGAAGCCCAGCGGCTTGGTCAACACTAACGCATCCCCGGCTTTGAGTCCGCTTTTGCTCAGCATATTGTGCGGATCGACGAACCCAATCACAACCAGACCGTATTTCGGTTCTTTATCCTGGATCGAATGACCGCCCGCGATGACCACGCCAGCCTCGTGTGCTTTTTCTGCACCGCCGCGCAAAATGTCGGTAGAGACTTCTGTAGGTAAATCAGGTGGCAGCGCGGCGACATTCAAGGCAAGGAACGGCAACCCGCCCATGGCATAAATATCGGACAGACTGTTTGTGGCGGCAATCGCGCCATAGTCGTATCCGTTATCCACAACGGGCGTGAAGAAATCAGTAGTTGCAACCAGCGCGCGCGAATCGTCCCGCCGCCAGACCGCCGCGTCGTCCGGGCCTTCGAGTCCGATCAGTAGATCAGGATAATCGGATGGATGAAAAATATTTTGTACGGGGCGCAGAACCTGCGCCAGCGTTTCCGCGTTGAGTTTGGATGCTCAACCCGCGCAGGCGGAAAGACTCGTGAGCCGAATCTCTCGTCCGCTTGGTTTGATGGTATTCATGCCGGGTATTATAACCGCTTGCCGCCGTTCCAAAGCCATGTTAGGATGACACCATGCACGGTGAAGGAATCGTCAAAGAACTGATTTTGTGTAATGGGGAATCTTGCGCCCGGATTCAATGTGACGCTTTGCTGACTCCTGCGCCCGGACAATATCTCCTGGCTTATATCCACGGCTCGGACTCACCCTTGCCGGATTCTGTTTTCCTGGCCAAAATCTTTTCGGACACATCTACGAGTGCAGGTGGTTTTCTCGCCGCTCCGCCGATTCGATCTTCCTGGAATTTGGGCGCGCAACTATCTCTACGCGGCCCACTTGGACACGGGTTTACCCTGCCGAATGATGCGCGTCGAATCGCATTAGCTGCTTTTGATGATTCGCCTTCGCGTTTGATGCCTTTGCTCGATTCGGCTTTGAAACGGGAAGCCTCCGTTGTCCTCGTTTGTCGAACTCCGCCCGATGATTTGCCGCTGCAAGTCGAAGTCCAGCCGCTGAAATCATTGGCGGAAGTGTGCCGTTGGGCGGATTATGTCGCTTTGGACGCGAGACGTGGGTCGATGCCCGAGTTGAAAAAAATGCTTGGAGCGGGCAAGCCGCTATGGGTCAGGAAAGATGCGCAGATTTTGGTCCGCACGCCCATGCCATGCGGCGCGTTGGCTGAATGCGGTGTTTGTACCATCGAAGGCCGCCGCGGACACTTGCTGGTCTGCAAAGATGGCCCGGTATTCGATTTGACGGATTTGCTGGACTAATACCAAATTCGGAATGACGTGGTGGTGCTGCCGCTCACTTCGCTTTCGTACTGGCAGTTCACGTTGATGGGAATGAAACTCCCGGATTGTCTGTTTGCAAATGAAAGCCGGATGATCCCGATACCGCTGCTGTTGGTGGTTGCGGCGATCACCTGATTTGATTCGTTCGGCCACTGAATGGCGGCGTCGCATTTCGCACCGCCGAGAGGTTGTCCATTTTGGTCATTTACAATGATGAAAATGGTTTGCTGGTCGCTGCCCGAAGTGATGGCCTTCTGCACGAACGCGCTCACTTGCAGTGAAATAATTTGCGGTTGGATGCTGGCGTTTAGTGGTGGGAGGGGAGCTTCGCGCGCCGGGTCTTCTCCCTCCTTGTCGAAGAACAAACTTCCCAAATCGGTGAGAACGACGCGCTGGCCTTCCGGGTTGGATGGCCGCCATTCCATACGCGCTTTTTGAAAGTATTGGACGATGAGACCATCGTGATATTCGAAGGGCGAAATAGGGTAACCGAATTGGAGCGGGCCGCCATATTTGTCGTAGAAGTCGAGAAAGGAAAGACATACGGAGAAATTCGTTTGAGAGTAATAGCGGCAGGCCAATGGGCTGGAGAGATTCAATTGGATCGACGGTGTGTACATTTGACTGCCGACATCGGTGAGAATCACGTGCTGGTCACTTGACAGCTCAGGGTGGTATTCGAAACGGGCGCGCTGAAAATACTGCACCAACAATCCATCAGGCTCTGTAAATTGATCGGTGATCGGATAGCCGTAAAGCGTGAGCGGATCGGCGGCAGCGTTGTAGAACCGCAGGAAATCCCCTTGAATGTTATGGCCGGTTTCCGGGTAATAGACTGGTTCCGTGCCCTGTGCGTTCGCGTGAGACAAAGGGATTGCCAGCATATATAGAACAAAACAAAATGCCAGCGAGCGAAGCAGTGACTTCATTAACGGCATTATACACATAAATGCTGGAAGCCCGCATTACAAAGTGTTAAGTTGGGTTATGTTAGCCGGTAATTCAGCAGGGCGCTGACGATCTTTTGTGCGGCGTGACCATCGCCGAATGGATTTGCGGCCCTGGCCATTTTGCGGTATTCAGATTCATCCTCCAGAAGCCGCCTCGCTTCCTCGACGATGTGCCGGCGACCCGTTCCGACGAGCCTCAACGTCCCCGCTTTGACTCCCTCCGGACGCTCCGTTACTTCGCGCAAGACCAGAACGGGAATTCCAAAGGCGGGCGCTTCCTCCTGAATCCCACCCGAGTCGGTAAGAATCAGTGTGGAGTTTTTCATCAAACTGACCAACGGAAGATAATCCAGCGGAGGCAGCAGCGTAACGTGCTTCACATCCTTTAGGATGCGATTTACAGGCGCTTGGACGTTCGGGTTGAGATGAACCGGATAAACGATTTCCACATCGCCGCGTGAAGCGAGTTCTTTCAATGCGAAACAAATCTCTTCCAGCGGTTGGCCGAAATTTTCCCGGCGATGTGCGGTGACTAAAATCAGTCTTTTCGTTGTCGGTTGCTTGGTCGCATCGTCGCCGAACCCCGACCCCTGATTCCCAATCCCCAATTTACTCAATAACTCTGTAATCTCTTTTGGCTCTGGTTGTTTCGCCACGAATTGCAGCGCATCGATGACCGGGTTGCCAGTCACGGCAATGGCTTCCTCCGATACACCTTCCCGGAGCAAGTTTTGTTGTGCCCATTCGGTGGGGGCGAAATGTAAATCGGCCACCACACCTGCCACGCGGCGGTTGATCTCTTCGGGGAATGGCTGCCATTTGTCGTGTGTACGCAGGCCGGCTTCCACATGTCCAACGCGGACGCGGCGGTAATAGGCAAGCAGGGCGGTAATTGCAACAGTGGTCGTATCGCCTTGCACCAAAATCCAATCCGGTTTGAAATCCAAAAGGACGGGATCGAGATGCGTGAAGATGGCCGCGCTCAATTCTGCAAGCGTTTGATCCTCGCGCATCAAGTTGAGATCATATTCTGGATCGATCTTAAATAAATCCAGAACTTGATCCAGCATTTGGCGGTGTTGGGCTGTGACGCATACGCGCGATTCGACATTCGCGGTGTTCGCCAACTCGCGGACAACGGGAGCCATTTTTACCGCTTCAGGTCGTGTTCCAAAGACAGAGAGAATTTTCATAAAATGCGAGGAGCAAAACGTAAAATTCAAAACGCAATAAGCAAAACGCAAAACGCAATAAGCAAAACGCAAAACGAAATACGCAAGATGTTTTGCGCTTTGTTACTTCCTTACGCCCAATCTTGTAATCGCAAATCCCGCACTTTGCCATTCGTTGACATTCCATCCGTTGACGGTGTCAATCATTGTGCGGGCTTTGGTCTTCGATGCAATCTCCGCGGGCTTCAAGTGGAGAAAGTCTGTGTGACGTACGAGCAATAGAACTGCATCCGAACCTTTGAGCACGTCTTCGAGATTGGATGCCATGTGAACGCCTTCGATAGCAGCGTTTGGTTTGA
>JBJKOR010000703.1:0-2278 GCA_046707185.1 Anaerolineales bacterium
GATGGAGCCAGGCCTTGAACGATCCACCGCGATACGAATTGAGATTCTTGAATGCCGCAAGGAACGCGTCCTGCGTGGCATCCTCGGCGAGTTCATCATCGCCGAGGATGCGCAGGGCGGTATTGAACAGCGCATCTTGATAATGCAAGACGAGCGTGTTGAAGGCGTCGAGGTCGCCGCGTTGTGCGGATTGGATGAGGGCGGATTCGTCCATGAGGTTATGCTATACTCAATTCTAATCAATTGTAAACTAATTCCTAACCTAGAAGGTACCATGAACAAAGCTGACTTAAGTCTCTTTGATTTCGAGTCATATTATTTTATAACAGAAAGTCGAGAAAGATTAGGTAGTCTTGCAAATTACTTATCCATTATGGATGCGCAGGTAGCGCATATTGAGACTGAACAAGCTGAACAATTAAAGAAAGATTTGGAAACCATACCTGATTCATGGAACGATTCTGATCAATACAGTTTCATTCAATGGAGAGAGAATGAATATCAACAGTTTAAGAATACCTTTGCTGATAGTTTTCGCTATTCGTTTATTGTTTTGGTTTGGCTTGTAATAGAGGATGAACTTAAGAGAGTTTGCGTTGAAATCCAACGCCGAAAAGGATCAATTCCAGAGCCATGGAATAGGAATGGTGTGATCGACCAGTGCAAGTCCATTCTCAAGAAAGTTGCTGATGCTCCTGTTGAAAAAATTGTGCATTGGTCTAATATTCAAGATTGGCAAAAGATTAGAAATTGCATCGTGCATACATCGGGATTTGTAGAGGCATCTAGCGATAAAGAACATTTGATAAAACTTGTTAAAGGAAAACGTCTTTACCTTCAGATAGGTGATTATGAGATACGCTTAAGAGTTTCAACCGAGTCATGTAAATTAGCGGTTCAAAACACAACTAAGTTTTTTGATGAAGTACTCGATATAGCTGGAATTAGGATTTGGAAAGAATCTGATAAAAAATAGAATCACTATGAATTGCGAAAGACGTCAAATAGAATTAACGACCTTATCGTTTCAAAAACAAATACACCATTCTCCAAATCATCAACCCCAATTTTGTTACCAGCCCCTCACTGAAATCGGCTTCACTCGAATCGCGACCGAATAATCTTTGCCAAACTCTTCGGGCGACATGTTCAAATCCGCGATGCCGGTTTGATACTTTTTCCAATAGGCGGGGACTTTATGTGCGGGCGGCATGTTCGGCTCGATGGTTGCTGCCCCTGCAAAAACAATAACAACCTTTTCGCCTTTTGAATCCACACTGTTGAATAGCAAAGCCACATTTGGATTCTTCTTGATATGACTCACTTTATGCGCTTTCGGCTGGCTAAAGATCAGAAAAGAATCGTCGTCCCAGACGAACCATACCGGCCGCGGCTGGGGCGTGAGGCTTGAGTCGACGGTGGTGAGCCAGATAAAATATTCTTCGTCAATGTGACGTTTGACGGTTTGTCCAAACTCAGAAGCGAAATCAATCATAGGGTCTCCAATCTGACAAAGAAATCTGTTTGTCCCTTCAGTGCCTTTAAAGTCATAACCAAGTTCGATCATGTCATTCCGAGCCGCGAAGCGGCGAAGAATCTCAAGGTGTTGAGTGAAGACGAGATTGAAAAGCGGGATTCTTCGCTCCCAGAGCCTGCGCTGAGCGCAGTCGAAGCGGTCGCTCACATCGTCCCGACGTGCTTCGGGAGAATGACGCAATTAAAGCGTGTACTAAAAAGCGCTAACTGAATATCGCTTTGATCTTCTTCCATAATTTTTTCAGGAACACTTGCAGTGAAAAATGTCCTGTGCGGCGATTTGCAAAGGCATTCATAAATTCAACGGCCTGACCGGTATTTTTGATGTAGGCAATGCGTTCCTCGTCTCTCACCGACTGAAATAGATCTTCTGCTTTCTTCAAAAGATTTTCATCGCGTTCGATTTGAAGCGCGTCGCCATAACCGGCTGCGAAGAATAACATCGCTCGTTGAAGATCATTGAGCGGCTCCTCGCGTACATTCTCCGGGACCTTATAGGGCCGCGGCTTGATGACCGGAGAATCGCTGCGCGGAGTTTTGGCATTCAACACTTTCTCGAAACTGCTTGCATTACGGTCGCGTTCCGTCAACGGATCGAGATCCCAACGTTTGCAAATTGTGCGGATAATGGAGGTGTGATCGTATACCTCGCGGATGATCGTGCCTTTTTTGATATAGGGCGAGATCATCACGGTCGGTACGCGCACGCCGAGACGATCGAATTCGAAATCATATTGACCAG
>JBJKOR010000704.1:0-5005 GCA_046707185.1 Anaerolineales bacterium
ACCGTCCGATGCGATTGCATTGGCGGTGCGCGCCCATGCTCCGATCCTGGTGGATGAATCGGTCATGGCGAATGCCGGCATCACGCCTGAGGTGGATATGAAGTCCTCGGCGGGCGCCTCCGCCGCAAGTTCCGGAACGAGGCGGCCGCCAACTCCGGTTGGCGATGTCAGCAGCGAGCGGTTGTCCGTGTTCGAGGATTTCGTCGATAAACTCGACATGAACAAACTGGACGATAAAAATAAGCCTAAGGACAAAGGCGAAGACGATAAACCCGATAAACCTGACAAACCCGATAAACCGAAAAAGCCCAGAAAGCAATGACCGATTATTATCCCGTTGAAGAATCTGCCGCCCCCGCCGCGCCTACGATCCCGCACAGCCGAGAAGCCGAAGAAGCCGTCGTAGGGGCGGTGCTGATTAACCCCGAAGCGTATTATGACGTCGCCCAATTTTTGCAGGCGGACGATTTTTATATTCACCGTCACAAATGGATTTGGGAAGCTTTTACCAGTTTGCATGAACAGCGTATCCCGATCGATCTTTTAACATTGACCGAAGAGCTGGATCGCAAAGGACAGCTTGCGGAAATCGGCGGACCGGCTTATTTGACCGCCTTGGTCAATCAAGTGCCTTCATCGCTCAACGCGGAATCTTATGGACACATCGTCGAAGGTCATGCCGTTCGGCGCAAGATGATCAATGCTGCCAACTCGATTGCTTCGCTGGCATATAACGAAAGTTCAACCGTCGACAATGTGATGGACGAGGCAGAGAAGGCGGTCTTCAACGTCAGCGAGCGCCGCCTCAAACATGACGTCGAGCCGATCTCTGCCGTATTGAGCGAATACTACGACCGTATCGATGACCTCGCCAAACGCGATGAAGAGATTTTCGGCGTCCCCACCGGCTTCATCGATCTCGATAAAATGCTCGGCGGTTTGCAGCAATCGGACTTGCTGATTATAGCGGGTCGTCCGGGACAGGGCAAAACCGGTTTCCTGCTTTCGGTTGCGAAGAACGCGGCATTGACCCATAAAAAACATGTTGCCATCTTTTCCTTGGAAATGTCGAACGAACAAGTTGTTCAGCGTTTGATCGCGCAAGAAACGGGAATCGATTCGCAGCGATTGCGAACCGGCAAATTAGCAGAAAACGAATGGCCGCTCTTCACTCATGCTGTGGAAGTTATGTCGGATACACAGATCTTCCTCGATGACACCCCCGCCATCACGCCGCTTCAACTGCGGACGAAATGTCGGCGCTTACACCTCGAACATCACCTCGACCTGATCCTTGTGGACTATCTCCAACTGATGGGCGGCGACACGCGCACCGATAACCGTGTGCAGGAAGTTTCTTATATCTCGCGCAATCTAAAAGTATTGGCGCGAGAATTGAATGTGCCGGTGCTGGCCGCGGCGCAATTGAGCCGCGCCGTGGAACAACGCGCAGATAAGAAGCCTGTGCTGTCGGATCTGCGCGAGAGCGGGAGTCTTGAACAAGATAGCGACATCGTCATGTTCATTTATCGTCCCGATCAATACGAGAAGGATACCGTTAAACAGAACATAGCGGAGATCATTGTCGCTAAACATCGCAACGGGCCGGTCGGTACGATAGAATTGGTCTTCCGCAGCGCGTTGGCAAAGTTCGAGAATGCCGCAACGAGGATGTTCAACCCGAATGAATAATTTTGGTAGGGGCACAGCAACGCTGTGCCCCTACGTGATAACATGAACAAATTCAACGGCTTCACCAATTCTGAAACGTTCACTGAAATCCCCGACTCGTTCTTCCATCAACTGCTGAACGAGATTGCCGATGTGGACGAGTTGAAAGTCACGCTGTATGTCGTCTGGCGCATCGGGCATATGGATGGGCCATTCCGCTCCATGTGCGAATCGGATTTTGACGCAAAGGACATGGGCTTGACAGCGGACGAGGTCGCCTTGGGCTTGAAGAAAGCCGTGAAGCGCGGAACCATTTTGAAGTCGCAGCATGAAGCGGATGTGTTTTATTTTCTCAATTCTCCGCGCGGCCGCGCCGCTGCCGAAGAATTCGCAAAAGGCAACTGGCGCGGATCCGCTCAAATCAAGTCTGCACCGATCGAACGCCCGAACATCTTCAAGCTGTACGAGGAAAATATCGGTCCGCTCACGCCGCTGATCGCAGACATGCTGCGTGACGCAGAAAAGGAATATCGTAGTGAATGGTTCGAAGAGGCGTTCGAGATTGCGGTGACCCGCAATGTGCGAAACTGGAAATATGTGGAAGCGATCTTAAAGCGTTGGAAGGAAAAGGGCAAGAATGAAAGAAAAGATAAACAAGACGCTGGCAAGGATTTCAAACGATACAGCGAAGGGGAATTCTCCAAGTACTTCAAACGAGATTAAGACAACGCTCGGCGACCCGAACTGTCCATATTGTCACGGCGTGGGTTACGTGCGATATGATGTTCCAATGAGTGATCCACGCTTTGGTCGTCTAGAGCCGTGTACCTGCCGCATGGTAGATATTGCCGAGGGCGCACGCATACGCCTATTCGCGTTAAGCCGACTCGACCGTTTGAGCCACTTAACCTTCGATAATTTTGAGACTGGGGGAAACAAGGACGCTAAATTCATGACACTGCAAGATGCGAATAGTTTGCAAGACGCAAAAGAAGCGGCTGAGAATTTTGCGCACACTCCTGGCGGCTGGCTTTTATTCGAAGGCGGTTATGGGTGTGGAAAAACGCATCTGGTGGCGGCGATCGCAAATTTCGCTGTGAACAACGGCACGCCAACGCTCTTTATCACCGTACCGGATTTGTTGGATACGTTGCGCTTTGCTTACAGCGATCCCGAGACAACCTTCGAGGCGCGCTTCGAGGAAGTCCGCAACGCTGATTTGTTGATCCTGGATGATTTTGGCACACAAAATGCAACTGGCTGGGCGCAGGAAAAATTATTTCAGATCATGAATTATCGTTACATCAATAAACTACCAACAGTGATTACTACGAATCTGATGTTGGATGAAATTGAGAGCCGCATTCGCTCGCGCCTGCAGGATGAAGAGTTTGTACAGCATCTGCACATCACCGCCCCTGATTATCGTCGTCCCACCGAAACGAGCAATCCAGGTGTTTCCATGTTGTCCTTGCCTGAAATGAAAGCAATGACTTTCAAAACCTTTGAGACACGTGAGGATGAGGTTGGCAAGGATGCAGTAACCACCACGACTACTGAAAAACAGGATCGCTTCGGAAACAAAGTCAAAGACAAGGAGATCACGAGAGTCAAGGTAACGCAGGACGATGTAAAGTCCCTTCGCAAGGCAGTCAACGCATCGGTCATGTTCGCAGAGGAACCCGAAGGCTGGTTGGTTTTGCTCGGCGGATCGTTCTGTGGCAAGACTCACCTGTCGGCAGCCATCGGCAACTATCGCATCGGACTGGGTGGGCAAGCCATCCTCGTAGAGGTAGCCGATCTGCTCGATTATATGCGCCAGACTTTTCGTCCTACTTCAGATGTCTCGTTTAATCGCCGCTTCACCGAGATCAAGACCACGCCAATGTTAATTCTCGATGACCTAAAAGAAAGCGGCACAAGTTCTGTTTGGGCGGAAGATAAACTCTACCAGGTGCTGAATCATCGCTATTACGCTCACTTGCCAACTGTCATAACATCCACGCTCAACCCTGACACGTTTGCTGTCAATTATCCGGGATTATGGAACAAGATTCTCGACGTAACCAAGAGCCAAGTCTATGTGATTGATATGCCCCCGTATCGAAGGGTAACAAAGACTGCAAAACCCGCGGTAGCGCACAAAGCGAGAAGCAAATAAAAAATGTCATTGCGAGACCTGCGAAGCAGGTCGTGGCAATCTCCTTGTTAGTTGAGATTGCCACGTCGCCGTCTTGCGACTCCTCGCAATGACGTATCGATTTTTGTGTTCTCAAATCCAACCTTGCATGATAGAGTCAGCCGTTCGGCTGATTTTTTATTAACACACAGGAAACGGAGACTACTTTATGAGTTTTATTCAAACAGTTCTTCTCGGCGCGATTGCAGGCTTTACGATTTATCTTGGTTTACCGTTCGGACGAATTAAAAAAATCTCAGACGGGACTCGTACATTCCTTTCCATGCTTTCGGCTGGTATTCTGTTATTTATCTTGTTCGATGTTCTTTCCAATCTTTCCGAACCAATCAAAGCCACAATTACAGACAATAAAAACTTTACTGAGTTCTTTATTCTGCTTGGCATCTTCGTGCTTGGGTTTGGATTAGGTTTGCTCGGTTTGATCGCTTTCGACCAACGTTTCATGCGCTCACAACCCGGCGGCGTTGTTAAAGTAGTCAATCGGACTCGTCTGGCTTTGATGATCGCGACTGGAATCGGGCTGCATAATTTCTCCGAAGGGCTTGCCATCGGTCAATCCGCGGGACGCGGTGCGATCGGTTTTGCACTGCTGCTCATCATCGGCTTTGGACTGCATAACGCCACCGAAGGTTTTGGGATTATGGGGCCGCTTATTGGAAAAGAACGCCCATCGTGGGGATTCATCGGACTGGCGGGCCTGATCGGCGGCGGCCCGACGTTCCTCGGAACTATGGTCGGATATTTTTTCCTCTCCGATGCCATGTTTGTCTTGTTTCTCTCGCTTGCCGCAGGCGCGCTGGTTTATATCATCGGTGAGTTGTTCAATTTGAATCGCAAACCTGAAACGAAATTTCCCGCGGGCTGGGGTATCTTCGTCGGTTTCCTGTTCGGTTATTTAACGGATATGATTTTGACCATCGCAGGAGTCTAACTTACCTTAATTCGGGATAAGCCCATTATCGCCCTGAGTGGACACTGACCCTGAGCGAAGCCGAAGGGGAAGTGGAAGTCGAAGGGCGCGTTGAATGCGGATCTATGCTTCGACTGCGTGACGCAGCTAGCGCCACTCCGCTCACATTGTCCCGACACTTGCACCTGGCGCAAGTGCAGGTGTGTCCTTCGGGAGCGCGATGG
>JBJKOR010000705.1:0-2928 GCA_046707185.1 Anaerolineales bacterium
GTGCCCGGTGGGTGTTGATATAATTGACCATGGCGGCAAGCGTGGTGGATTTGCCTTGACCGGTTGCACCGGTCACTAAAATCAAGCCCTGATGATTGTCCAATACTTTGGTGACCACTTCCGGAAATCCCAACTCTTCCAATTCAGGGATTTTCGTCGGAATTGCCCGGAAGGCACAACTCATTCCCCGGTTATGCATCATCGCGCTTCCACGAAACCGGCCGAGATTCTTTCGCTCGATGGCAAAATCCAACTGCATGTCCTGGGTCTATGTCTCTTTTTGTTCATCCGTCAATATTTCAAAAATAACATGGCGGGATTGTTCGGCGGTCAGGTTCGGGGTTTTGAGTTTGGTCAGTTGACCTAAGAGCCTCAAGGTGAACGGCTCACCTGGCGCTACGTGAATGTCCGATGCATTGTGATCGATCGCGACTTTGAAGATTTTGTCTAATGTTGCCATGGCATAATCCCATCAGAAAATAAAACGAAACAGATCCATCCAAGTGTGACGGCCGAATAACTGTTTATGATTCTGAGATAATATCGCCTAGGGGTATGATCACTTGGATTTTATTGGTGCAAACATTTAAGAATTTTGACTTATTGATTAGTTTGCCGTTGAGATCTCTGACTTGTGCATTTGATACCGCAATAAATGCTTTGGCTTCCACCATGTAATCCGTCAGGCGCAAATCCTTGAAATGGGCAATGACCCCTTGAATCTGGTATGTATCCGTCAGGATTAGAACTTCATATTTCGGCTCGTTTTCAGTCAATGTTCTATCCTCCGCAATTAAAAGATTAGATATTATATTCTTTGTTTCATCGCCAAAGCAGTAGAACATTTTGAGAGCTGCGGCCAATCCATTCTCGAGTTTACTATTTTGTAACTATATCCGAACTAAAAATGTTGTCAATAAATAGGATAGGGATTTGCTTTTTCATGGCAGGTCATCCCCCCATAATGGTGCGGAGCGCCCTCCACGAGAACGACGTAACGATTGATGCCAAGCCTAACATCTCACAATTACAACCGGTTCGGAGACGCGTCGCCACTCGCCACGGACGGGCGCGTTTAAAAATTAGGTAGTGTCCATCCCAGGATCGGCAATTTTGCGTAAGTTCAAGGCGGGCGGACGATTGGAACCGGAGGAATAGCGAAGCGGCGGGCTATTTCGAGGATTCCAATCGCTCGCCCAACGCAGAAATCGCGGAAAAGGGCCATTCTGGGATGGGCACTAGGTATCCACCGGACAGATGGGATCCATCGCCATGTCATCAACAGAAGGGATGGCGTAGACAGGAGGGTATCGAAATCCTGGAATGGGTGAGAGGCGTTCGCCCCCGGCAGGAGGTTTCGTCTATCGTCCCACAGGTCCAAGCGATTGTGACCGTGCTCTTGGGATGGCAGAATATAACCGATTGTATTTACATCGTTTCAATCTCAAGAATCGGTTTCTGCTGGCCCATATCGATTTTTTTGTCCCCGAACGAGCGATATAAGGATCTCTTTTTTGCTCTCGACATGGCTGCATCGTTGTTTTCGGCCCCTAAAATTTATCATAGCCCCATTCTGCGCGGGCAGAATCAACCCTTTTTCCATTATTATCAGCTGGCTGGCTTGTCCCGTCACGACATCCTGTCTCCTATCCTGCAGATGCCAATACATCCTTTGCCAATTTCAGATTTACGTCTGCCTCGCATTCCTCAAAAAGTCGAATGGCTTCTACAATACATTCTATAGCAATATCGGTCCGTTTTTTTGCCATGTGCAAGAGGCCCAAATCCAAGTAGGACTGAGCTAAAACGCCTTTAGCGCCTATCTTCTTTGCCATTTCAATCGCTTGGTTAAAATGGTATTCCGCTCGCTTGCTTGCAACCGGTACTGTCTTAGCTAAGAAAACAATGTTTCGCATCACGATGGACAAAGTAATAGGGGCCTCGCCCGTAACTATCTGAGAATAAATTTTTCCAAGGACGTATTCAAATAGGGGAATATAACACCGCTTTCCAATCTCTTTAAACCGCTGTACGGTGTCTTTAAGCTGCTTCAACCCCTTTGCCATTTTACCATCAGATACCATCACCAAACCGAGAATGGCGGATGCTATGGTTCCGTGGTATTCACAGCCGTATCGTGTACTAAAATCTAAATTCTCATTTGCAAGTTTTCCTGCCTCTCTAAATTCGCCTATTTGAATATAATTGAACGCCATTAGCGTTTTTGTAACAACAGAATAAAAAGGATCAGCAGAGACTTTGAGGGCGCCTCTGTTGGTTTCTAATGCTAAAGTATGATTACCCGCATTGGAATAGGCGATAGCTATAGAGTGGTGGCCCAATACCTGACATCGAATATTGGCGTATTTTATTCCGTAATCCAATAAGGCTTTTCCAATTTGTATGTTTTCTTTGCAGGATCCCCTATGAAAGAAAACGATTCCTTTTGCATGTAGTGATTTGAAAAAAAGGTAATGATCCGATTCCAGAGCTTCAGCCGTTTTATGTGCCTGTATGGCAAGATCCAATGCCTCATCGAGTAAACCTAAATCCGAACAAGCCAATGATAACCAACAGCCCGCGTAGCCGGCAAGCCTCTGATCGTCAGCCTCTTTGCCTAGTTTGAGCGCCCTGCGAAGATAGATTTCGGATTTTTTGAGATCTTCCCTTAGCCACATGGCCATGCCAAGCCAGGCAAAGAAAAATCCCTGTTTCGATTTATCGTTCAGAGATTCTGCTACCGATTCGTTTTGTCTAAATAGCTCAACCAGTGCCTTGAAATCACCCCGATAATAAAAGACGTAGGCCCAATGAATCAGAATATCAATGAGCAACTCATCTTTTCGCGATCCGTCAGCTTCATTGCGAAGCAGATCATACGCTTCTTTATAGTAACGATGAGATTCTTCAACCGCATACCTTTTTAAG
>JBJKOR010000706.1:0-6695 GCA_046707185.1 Anaerolineales bacterium
GGAGTGTCCAAAGATGAAAGGAAGCGGGATTCGTCGTACTTGATCGGCGCGGTTGTGCCTGTATTCTTGTGCTTTGCCGGGCTGATCCACCCTTATTAGAGTCAAATGAGGGTTTTCTTTCTCGCAAGCACTCATCCGGATGAGCAGTTATAATAGACTTCTTGCAAAAGTATTTTTAGCCGTTGATGCTTCGACACCTTCGGCAGCACAAGTTTCACAGATTAGCACGGATTTTTTGAAAACTAAATTTGTGAAAATCGGCGTAATCCGTGGCTAAGAGATCGCCGATATCATTGCACTCGTAGGGTTATGCAAGAAGTCCAACTTAAAATATTCGAGAACCCATGACAATGACCATCTCCAGACGTGACCTTTTAAAACTGGGCGGCGTGGGAGGAGCAGCCTTTCTGCTTTCTTCGTGCAGCCCTTTCTTCTCCAAAGATAACCGACCGAACATCATCGTCATCATCTCCGACGATCAAAGCCACGACAGCACAAACTTCATGCCGCAAACGCAGGCTTTGATCTTCGACCAGGGCGTTCGCTTTGCGCAGGGCTTCGACACCACGCCGCTTTGCTGTCCGAGCCGGGCCAGCATTTTCACCGGCATGTACGCACACAACGATGGCGTGGAAACCAACGAGGACAAGCTCGATGATAAATATCGAACCGTGATCGACGTCCTTCATACGAACGGCTATTACACGGGCCTCGTGGGAAAATATCTCAACACCTGGCTGGGCGAACCCCGTCCTGAATTCGACTATTGGGTGTCATGGCCCGGAAGTGTGGCATCCTACAACGACCCCAACATCAACGTGAATGGCACATGGGGAGTTCACCCCGGCTATGTTACCGATGTTGAAAACCAATACTTGATGGATTTCCTGGATCATGCTTCCAAACAAAGTAAACCGTTCCTTTTGATCTATGCCGCGCGTGCGCCGCACGCTCCGGCGATTCCCTCCGCGGATTACGAAAATCTCTTGCAAAACTTGCCGCCTTATCGCCCGCCCAGTTTTGACCAGGCGGATGTTTCCAACTTGCCAAGTTCCATCTCCGGATTCAAGCCAATGTCGGATGAGACCATTACGAAAAACGATGCCTTCCGCCGCCGGCAACTCCTGACGTTGTTTTCGCTGGATAATAATGTCGGGAACATCGTCACCAAACTTCAACAGAAGGGCCAGCTCGATAACACGGCAATCTTCTATATTTCAGATAACGGCCTGCAGTGGGGCGAGCATCGCTTGTCCGAAGACAAGGCCGCGGAGTTCGAAGAGTCGATCCGCGTCCCGTTCGCCCTGCGCTATCCGCCGCTGATTCTAAAGCCGTATGTCGACGATCACCTGGTTGCCAATATTGACATTGCGCCGACCATCTACGATCTGGCCGGTGTTCCCATTCCATCGAACGTGGACGGGATGTCACTGGTCAAATTACTGAAGGGTGAAGGTCCGTGGCGCGATAACCTGCTGATCGAGGCATGGCCGGAGCGCGGCTATTGGACCGGTCTCCGCACCGATCATTTCGTTTACATCGAAACGGAAAACGACCTATCGGAGTTTTACGATTTGCAAACCGATCCCTTCGAGCTGAACAACCTGATCCACGACCCGCAATATCAATCCCTGATTGCCAATTTGAAAGCGGAACTCCAAAAGGAAAAACAGCCGCGGTAACTCCGGGCCTCATCATCCTGAGCGGACGCTGAGCGCAGACGAAGTGGAAGTCGAAGGACGAACCTCATATTGGCGCTTCGACTTCGTGACGCTTGTAGCGTTCTCCGCTCAGCGCGATATGGCTTTGATAAAAGATGAACCTCAACGAATCCGCCCCCGACTTTGAACTGCGCGACCTCAATGGAAATATTCGCCATCTGACGGATTACCACGGCAAAATCGTCATCGTGAATTTCTGGTCGTGCGAGTGTCCGCATTGCGAGCACAGTGACCATGCGCTGATGGCGATGTTCATTCAATGGAAAGAGAACGTAGTGTTGCTATCCGTCGCGTCGAATCAGAACGAGTCAATTCAAAGTGTGGAGGAGGCCGCGAAAGCGCGCCGCCTGCCCATCGTCCTGATCGATGCGGATCATTTGGTTGCGGATCTATATGAAGCCCAGACCACGCCGCACGTCTTCGTGATCGACCGCAATGGAATCCTGCGCTATCGCGGCGCGGTGGACGATGTGACCTTCCGCCAGCGCAAACCGACCCGCTTCTTCCTGGACAAGGCAGTGGAAGCGTTGCTCGAGAGACGTTTGCCAGAGCTGAGGGAGACTCCTGCCTACGGCTGCACCATCGTTCGAGAGATTTGATTCGTGCGACGTGTACTGCGTAACCATCCGCAAAGAACTGGTTTGCTGACAACTGTAAATAAAACTTACCAATTTATCCAAGAAGCAGTAGAATCTTATTGTGATCGAAATAGAACGATTGGTTGCTTTTCTAAAAAAGATTCACCTCTTCAGCGGTCTGGACGAGGACCAGCTTAATACAATCGCGTCGCAATTTCAAGATGAAGTCCATAAAGAGAATGAAGTCATTTTCGAGGAAGGCTCGCAAGGGCATCTCTTCTATTTGATTTTCAGGGGAAGCGCCGTTGTTTTTCAGAAACGAAAAAAGAAGAATGAAGAGATCGAACACAAGCTCGCAAAACTCGTAGCAGAAGATTATTTTGGCGAAGAGGCGCTGCTGACCAATCAAAGACGAAGCGCTTCGGTCCGTTTGGAGCAAGAGTCGGTTTTATTGACCCTGTCGCGCGACAAGTTTAAAGCGCTATTGGAAAAGATTCCCGCCATGAAGCCGAACTTCGAGATTTCGGTGGCGAGCCGCAAGCTTTCGCGTCGGCTTCATTTTAGTTGGGTGCATCCCAATGAGGTCATCTATTTCCTGGCGCGTAAACATATCATTCTTTTCTTTCAAGCCGCGCTTGGGCCGCTGGCCACTTTCCTGACTCTTGCCGCTGTGGTGATCATCGCCTTTTTATTTTTGAAGTCTTTCCTGTTGTTGTGGCTCATCCTCATCCTTGGAATATTTTTTGGCGGCGTTTTGCTTTGGCAATGGATCGATTGGGAAAACGATTATTACATCGTCACCAACCAGCGTGTAATCTGGCTGGAAAAAGTAGTCGGGCTGTATGACAGCCGCCAGGAATCGCCTCTGCATTCCATACTGTCCGTCAGCACAGAGACGGATCAACTTGGCCGCGTGTTGGATTATGGAAATGTCATGATCCGTACGATCGTGGGACATATTCCGTTTCATCATGTGAGGCATCCGTATCAAGTAGAGGCATTGATCAAGGAACACCAGGGCCGTTCCAGAGAAAGCTCGCGCCGCATGGAAGTGGATGCAATGAAGCAGGCACTGATCAAACGCATGAACCCAAGCCCGGAACCGCCTCCTGCGACGCCGGATCAATCCACACAGGAAGTAAAAAAGAAAAAGACATCTGCGCCGGGCGAGAGCATATTTGGAAATTTCTTCAAACTGCGGTTCGAGGATAAAGAAACCATCACTTATCGCAAACACTGGTTCGTTTTGTTGATGAATGTTGGATTACCATCATTTTTGCTGTTCGTCTGGCTCTTGTTTTTGGCGGCGGGAATTTATTTCCTGTATCTCACATCTGTTTCGATCATTCCCATTGTCAGACTCGAACAAGGAGCGTTCTGGGCTGTCTGGCTTATCGGACTCATTGTCCTTATAAGCTGGTGGACATATCAATATGTTGATTGGGCGAACGACATTTATCAAATCACGCCCGACCAGATCTTGGATATTGAAAGAACACCGTTGGCAAGAGAACAGCGCACCGCGGCTCAACTGGAAAATATATTGGCTACCGATTACGAGCGTTACGGTCTTCTGGGGATCTTGCTGAACTATGGCACGGTGCATATCACGGTGGTCGGAAACAAGATGACTTTCTACGATCTCTTCGACCCCATCAACGTGCAGCAGGACATCGACCGCCGCAGGCTGGCGCGTAACGCGGCCAAGGAAGAAGCCCGCGTCGCAGCAGAACGCAATCGCTTGGCAGATTGGTTTTTGGCATATAATGAAATTACGAAGGAAGGCAATAAACCAGACGATCAAAATTCAGAGTAAATTTTAGAGGAATCGAATCATGGCATTACGAACGATTGTTACAATCCCAGAACCCGTGCTGTACCGCAAGGCACGTACGATCACAAAATTCGACAAGGACCTGCAGACTCTCATCGACGATATGATCGACACCATGCGCGACGCGCCCGGCGTTGGGCTGGCCGCGCCGCAAGTGGGCGTTTCTGAACGCCTGATCGTGGTCGAGTACGCCGATGAACCAGCCCCCCTTCAACTCCCCCCAAATACTCAGAATTTGGGGGGAGAGAAAGAGGGGGGCGGCGAAGAACATAAAGAAGTCAAGCCAAAACTTTACGTGATGATCAATCCTGAAATCATGAAGCAATCCGAGGAAACCGTGATGGGCGTGGAGGGCTGTTTATCGGTTCCCGGTTTGGTTGGCGAAGTCGAGCGCTTCGAGGAGGTTCAAGTCAAAGGTCTGAACCGGCGCGGTCAGCGGATGAAGGTCAAAGCAAAGGGATGGCTGGCGCGCATCTTCCAACACGAAATCGATCATATCAATGGCGTGGTCTTTACCCAGCGTGCCACAAAAGTCTGGAAGCCGGAAACTGAAGAAGAGGAACAAGATCGAGTCTAGTGAAAACAATTCGTGCACTGACCCAAGATGACTTGCCGCGTCTGACCGAGTTTTGGAATGAGCATTGGGGCGGCGACGAGATGATTGTGCATGGCGAATTATTTCGACCCGGGCAATTGAGCGGCTTTATCACCGAAGATTGGTCCGGTGTCATAACGTATGTCATCAAAGACAATTCATGTGAAATTATCTCGCTAAACAGCCTGGAAGAAAATCAAGGCATTGGAACGGCGCTGATCGATGAAGTAAGGAAAGAAGCACATAAACAAAATTGCCAGCGATTATTTCTGGTCACTACCAACGACAATTTACGCGCCCTGGGTTTTTATCAGCGGTATGGTTTTGAAATGGTTTGTATTCGCCGCGGCGCGGTGGATGAAGCTCGTAGGATAAAGCCAGGCATTCCGGTGCTTGGAATGAATAGCATTCCTTTGCGCGATGAGATTGAATTGGAAATGTCATTGCAGAATGACGCGTAGAGGCACAGCGCCGCTGTGCTACCAAAACCATTATGCACCTCAACCACCTCTCCCTCACCAACTTTCGCAACTTTGCCCGCCTCGATGTGAATCTGCCGAAGCGAGTGATCTTACTTGTCGGGGATAATGCACAAGGCAAAACCAGCATCCTCGAAGCGATTTATTTTCTCGCATCGTTCACTTCGTTTCAAACCAACACCGACCGTCAAATGGTCAACTTTATGGAGGCGAAGAATTCATTGGCGGTGGCGCGTCTTGTTGCCGAGTATGAACGTAATAAAAAGAAACATAAACTCGAAGCGCGCTTGATCCTCGAGCCGACCGGCATCAACGGTCAGCGTCTTCGCAAGGAAGTACTGCTGGATGGCGTCAAGAAACAAATCAACGAGATCATCGGTCATTTCAATGCGGTCATCTTTGTTCCGCAAATGTCGGGCATCATCGAGGATGGCCCCGATGAACGCCGCCGTTATCTCAATCTCACACTGGCGCAAACGCTTCCGGCGTATGCGGGCGTGCTCAGTGATTACAATCAGGCGCTCAGCCAGCGCAACGCGTTGCTCAAGGCGTTGGGTGAAAGCAATGCCCTGAGCCGCCGCGCTGAGCCTGTCGAAGCGCTGTCGAAGGGCAGCGGGAACAGTAACCAGCTCGAAGTCTGGGATGAGACGCTGGCAAAGCTTGGGTCGCAGATCATCCAGTGGCGCATCGAAGCCGTACAGCAGATCGAACGACTTGCCACACGCGTCCACCATGAATTGACTCACGGCAGGGAAATTCTGCGATTGAATTATCAGCCCGCGTATGATCCGCTGCCGCCCATCAGTATGAAATTGACCACAGACACGGATCGCTCCGCGCTGAACGCGGATGACATCCAAAAAGGATTTTTATCGCGCCTGAAAGAACTTCGCTCCGAAGAGATCGCGCGCGGCGTCACCACCATTGGTCCGCATCGTGACGAGTTGCGTTTTCTCGCCAACGGAATCGATCTCGGCGATTACGGTTCGCGCGGACAAATCCGTACAACGCTGCTGGCGTTGAAACTTGCCGAAGTCGATTGGATGAAGGAACGTACCGGCGAATGGCCCGTGATTCTGCTGGATGAAGTGATGGCCGAACTCGATTTGCAGCGCCGCGCGGATTTACTCAAATACGTTGGCGAGAGTGAACAGGTTTTGTTCACCGCCACCGACGAGCATATGTTCGCATCGGAGTTTGTGGAGCAAGCGGAAGTATGGAAAGTGGAAGATGGACATATAAGCAAACAATAATTATCATGTCGTTGCAAGGATCGCGAAGCGACATAATGAAAGGATAATAACCATGCCAGTCAAACATGCTGTAGATGTACAAGCCAATGACGTCGCCAACGCCACGGACACCAAGATTCAAGTTTTGATTTCATCGCAGGAGGGACCGAACTTTGCCTTGCGGAAATTCTCCATGCAAAAGGATGGAGGCATGCCGCGCCACACGAATACTGTCGAACACGAGCAATATGTTTTG
>JBJKOR010000707.1:0-25882 GCA_046707185.1 Anaerolineales bacterium
GCCTTGGGTGCTGTGCTTGGAATGGGCAACAGCTTGATTATCACCTACGGGAAAGTGCCGCCGATCATCGCAACATTGGGCACGTTAAGTGTATACCGAGGCCTCGTCTTTTTCTACAGCAATGGAACCTGGGTCAATTCTTATCAATTGCCTGATAGCTTTAAGATGCTATCGAAGGGCACGCCATTGGTCATACCCAACATGATTATTTACGCCATCGTTGTGGCAGTGATTGTTTATTACTTTTTGAACTACACCCGCACTGGACGAGACATTTATGCAGTAGGTAGCAATAACGACGCGGCAGAGGTGTCCGGTATTCGAACACAACGCATCGTCTTCCTGGTCTATATTCTGAGCGGAATTGCTTGCGGGCTGGCAGCGGTTCTCTGGGCTTCACGGTATGAATCTGCCCAAACTAATACAGCTTTGGGGTTTGAGTTGGAAGTAATTGCCGCGGCAGTTGTTGGTGGAGTCAGCATCACAGGTGGCATCGGAAGAGTTCCCGGTGTGCTTTTAGGGGCGTTGCTCCTGGGCATAATCGAGAATGCCCTGACGATAGTGGGCATATCACCGTTTTGGCAATTGGCAGCGCAAGGTTTTCTGATTTTGGTTGCTGTAATTTCTGACAATTTGATCTTGCGTCGTGTGCAGGGAAATCATAAAACATGAATGAATCAAACGCCTCTATGGCCGATGAATCGCGGGCTGCTGCAGCTATCAGCGAGTTCGCTCCCCGAGGGTCTTTCCTGAACCGTTTTCGTAAATGGGAGTGGATGATGGTCGCGCTTGTCGTAGCGGACATTATCCTCAACATTCGTATCTCACCTTATTTTCTGAATGCCCAAAATCTTTCACGCACATCATCTGACTTTATGGAATTGGGTCTAATGATGTTGCCGATGACCTTGATCATCATTTCAGGCGAAATTGACATCTCGGTTGCATCGAACCTCGGGATGAGTGCTTCGTTCATGGGAGTGTTATTCAATCTCGGTGTAAACATC
The DNA here is from genome assembly GCA_046707185.1 of Anaerolineales bacterium. Classification (GTDB taxonomy): domain Bacteria; phylum Chloroflexota; class Anaerolineae; order Anaerolineales; family Villigracilaceae; genus Fen-1038. The sequence goes on from JBJKOR010000707.1 coordinate 1,008, forward strand.
TGGATTGCCGCGCTGGGTGCATTGGTTGTGGGCACCCTGGGTGGATTACTGAATGGCTATCTTGTTACAAGAGTCAGACTGCCTTCCCTGGTGGTAACGCTGGGCACTTATGCTTTCTTTCGCGGTATAGCCTATGGCTTGTTGGGCAATCAAGCCGCAACAAACTATCCTGCCAGTTTTACATACCTTGGTCAAGGATTGTTGCCAGGCACCTTGATTCCATTTTCTGTTGGGCTATTTGTTGTTCTGGCTATCGTATTTGGACTCGTTTTGCACAAGACAACGTTTGGCCGCTACCTTTATGTAATGGGAAACAATCGGGAAGCTGCAATTTACTCCGGCGTACCGGTTGACCGTATTAAAACCATCATCTTTGGGTTGGCAGGCTTTATGTCCGCTCTCTCAGGACTTATACTGGCAGGCCGATTTGAAAGTACACGCCCCGACATTGGTACCGGACTCGAGCTAACTGTCATCACAATTGCCGTTCTCGGTGGCGTAGATATCAATGGCGGCATCGGATCTATGACTGGCGCCGTGCTTTCCTTGATTTTGATTGGCCTGATCCGCTTTGGAATGGGGTTGATCAATATCCAAGGACAGGTGCAGGGAATAGTGATTGGTTTACTTCTGATATTTGCAATCTTATTCCCGAATTTCGCAGGTCAAATATCTACACGTAGCATGCGCGTAAGCCGCCAATCTGTAATTTCCACTGTTGTGATCTGTTTGGTGCTCGCATTGTTTGTTTGGTTCTTCTTCTGGTCCAGAGCGCCGCTCATTTCTTCGATCTAGGAATCCTGGTCCAGTTCAGAGGTTAGCCTGTTTGTTGAAATCGCCAACTTGAAAGGAGGTGCGAACCAAATAACTTAATAATTTAAATGTCTACAGTTACCATGAGCAAGTTATCTTGTAAGAATATCTAAACAACAAAGGAGTAAAGATGAAGCACCGTTCTCTAATTCTTGTAATATCGATAGCTGCGATCCTCAGCGTTCTTTTGAGCGCTTGTGGCTCGGCTGCGACACCCGCCCCCACCTCTGCGCCCGCCCCTACCTCTGCGCCTGCGGCAACTGCTGCTCCGGCTGCGACTCAGGCTCCAGCCGCAACCCAAGCTTCGTCATCGGGTTCGACCTGCCCACCCCAAACGGGATCCCGTACCTATGCGTTGGTTCCCAAGAACCTTGGTAACCCGTATTTTGATACTGCCAATAAAGGCGCTCAACAAGCTGCTACAGAATTGGGAGTGAAAGTACTGTATCAAGGTTCAGCAACTGCGGATGCCACGCAGGAAATTCAGGTCTTGAACTCGTTGATCTCTCAAAAGGTTAACGGTTTGGCTATTTCTGCTGATGATGCCAATGCGCTTGTTTCCACCACTCAATCAGCGATGTCTGCTTGTATTCCAGTCGTTTCGTGGGACTCGGCCATTGCCAAAGGTGGAGATCAACTCTTCATCAATCAAGCAGATACGAAGGGTATTGGCGATATTGAAGTGAAGATGGCTCTTGATCTAACCGGCCCCAGCGGCGGAGAGATTGCAATTCTAAGCGCGGCCGCAACTGCCACGAATCAGAATGCCTGGATTGACGTCATGAAGGCTGATCTTCAGACTCCGACCTACTCCATGCTCAAGCTGGACGATGTGGTGTACGGCAACGATGATGACACCATGAGCTACCAACAGGCTCAAGCGCTGATCACGAAGTATCCGAACCTGAAAGTGATCATTGCCCCGACTACTGTTGGTATCGCAGCTGCAGCCCGCGCCATCAAAGATGGAAATCTGACCGGCAAGGTATTTGCTACTGGATTGGGCACTCCCAACCAAATGCGCGATTATGTAAAGGGTGGTCAATCACCTGAATTCGCGCTTTGGAATCCGAGCGATCTCGGCTACCTGTCCATCTACGCTTTGGATGCGTTGGCCACCGGGAAGATCACTGGCAAAGTAGGCGATAGCTTTACTGCCGGTAAGCTTGGTAATTACACCGTTGTGGATTCGCCGAATGGCCCGATGGTTTTGCTGGGTCAACCAACGATCTTCAATAAAGACAACATTGACAATTTCAATTACTAAAGCGTAAGCCTTACCGAAACAAGTTTTGTTAGAATGTCACTTCGGCAGTTGGCTGTGGCTCGACTAACTGTCGAAGTGGCAAATCGTTTAGGAAGATACCATGAAGCGTGTTGGTTTTCAATTCAAGGTTCGTGAAGATCGCCTTGCAGAGTACGAGGAGCACCATAAGCATGTCTGGCCCGAAATGTTGGATGCGCTGCGCGAGGCTGGCTGGCATAACTATACTCTTTTCATGCGCAGCGATGGCTTGATTTTTGGTTACTTTGAAACGGAGGAAAGTCTCTCTGCTGCCCAGGCAAAAATGTCGGCAAAGGAGATCAACACACGCTGGCAGGAATTTATGTCGCCTTTCACTGATTCCAATGCCCGCCCCGACGAAAGTTTTATCGAACTGGAAGAATACTTTCATTTGGACTAATCATGTGGACTAATCATGACCATTCTGCGCAACTATCTTGCGGTTGACCTCGGCGCCGAAAGCGGAAGGACGATCGTCGGTTCGCTTGAGGACGGAAGGCTGACGTTGTCCGAAACACATCGTTTCCCCAATGGACCCGCGCGTCTGAACGATGGCTTGCATTGGGATGTGTTACATATTTGGTCGAATATCAAGGATGGCATCAGCAAATCAAAACTGATTGACAGCATAGGACTGGATACCTGGGCAGTCGACTTTAGCCTGCTTGACAAAAATAATTCGTTATTATCTAATCCATTTCATTACCGCGATGCCCGCACTGATGGCATGATGGACGTTGCCTTCAAGCGCATGCCGCGCGCGGAAATTTTCAACCATACGGGCATCCAGTTCATGCAGATCAATACGCTCTATCAATTGCTGGCAATGGTTGAGCAAAAATCGCCGCTTCTTGATATTGCTAAAACATTTGTCACTATACCCGATCTTCTCAATTATTGGTTGACCGGTGAACTTACCAACGAGTTCACCAACGCGACTACCACGCAATGTTTTGACCCGCGTAAACGGGAGTGGTCAAGGGTTTTGCTGGATGCGATGAACATCCCCTCGCATCTTTTTCACCCGACAACGGATCCTGGAATCCAGATTGGAAACCTGCTTCCCGATCTTGCTGAAGAGACAGGTGGGGGTACAATTCCAGTGATTCTTCCGGCATGTCATGATACAGGCTCGGCAGTGGTGGCTGTCCCTGCAAAGAATGAAGACTTTGCCTGGCTCAGTTCGGGGACGTGGTCAATCATGGGCGCAGAAGTCCGTGAACCGTGTTTGAGCGAGAAGGCACTTGAATATAACTTCACCAATGAAGGCGGCGTGTTTGGTACGTGGCGACTTTCAAAGAACATCATGGGCCTTTGGCTGGTGCAGGAATGCCGCCGCGAGTGGATACGTCAGGGCGAGAAAATGTCGTTCGATGTGCTGACCCAGTATGCGGCCGAGTCCGAAGCGTTCGTGGCGGTGATTGATCCTGATGATGATAGTTTTTTCCATCCTGGTGACATGCCTTCCCGAATTCAAAGATTCTGTGAAGAGACCAATCAGCGTGTGCCGAGAACGAAGGGCCAAATCATTCGTGTGGCATTGGAAAGCATTGCCTTGAAGTATCGCCTCGTATTGGAACGATTGGAAGAATTGAGCGGCAAACATCTTGATCCGCTTCACATCATTGGCGGCGGGACGCAGAACCGCTTGTTGAATCAACTCACCGCGAATGCGACAGGCCGTACTGTGATTGCTGGCCCTGTGGAAGCGACCGCGATCGGTAATATCCTGATGCAGGCGATTGGGATGAAACATCTGGGCTCGCTTGCGGAGGCGCGTGAAGTGGTGCGAGTGTCATTTGAACCTGAATTCTATGAACCAAAACAAACTGAGGATTGGAATTCTGCATATGTCCGTTTACAGAAAGTGATGAAATAATGTTGCAGGAGCCGTATCCTGAATTGGATGATCTATTGGAGATGATGGGGGAGGCAGGACGCCGCCTGGCGGAGATCGAAGCCAGTGAGGGTGCCGCAGGGAATATTTCTGTTTGTTTGCGTTGGCAAATCGAACCACGCACACGTTTTCCGGTGGAGGGCGAAATCAAATTGCCGCAGCCTGTCCCTGAATTGGCAGGCACCACATTTCTCGTCACGGGTTCAGGCCGGCGCTTGCGCGAGATTATCGATGAACCGACTGCCAATATCGCTTGTATTGTTGTCGATGAAGGTGGTGAGACGGGCAGGTTGTACACATCCTATCAGCGCCGTTATGAACGCGTGACCAGTGAATTCAATTCACATCTTGCTGTGCATTATGATCAGATACTTGCAGGTGGAACAAATTTTCACGCGATTGTGCATGCACAGCCATTGCATCTCACCTATCTTAGTCATATCAAACGCTATCAAGACGAAGGATATTTAAACACTCATCTCTTGCGCTGGCAGCCTGAGACAATTGTTAATCTTCCTGAAGGGATTGGCTTTATTCCGTTCCGTATCCCGGGTTCAGATGAATTGATGGCAGCGAATGTGGAATCGTTGCGTACACATCGTGTGGTTGTCTGGGCAAAACATGGCGCGATGGCGCGTTCGGATGTTTCCGTGAAGCGCGCGGCTGATCGTGTGGAATACGCCGAGACGGCTGCGAAATATGAATACTTAAACCTTTCTGCTGGTGAAGTTGGTGAAGGTTTGAGCGCTGATGAGATTCGTACGATATGCAGCACCTTCGATGTGGATCAAAACATTTTCTAGAGGCTATGATGACCAATTCAATTCAAACTGCGTATGAACTTGCCAAGGAACGTTATGCCGCACTTGGTGTCGATACCGAAGCCGCGCTTGCCCAACTTGAGACAATTTCCATCAGCTTGCATTGCTGGCAGGGTGACGATGTGGGTGGTTTTGAAAATCCTGGCGGTGACTTGACGGGCGGCATCGCGGCAACGGGCAATTACCTTGGCAAGGCACGCAATGCTGATGAACTGCGCAAAGACCTCGATGTCGTTTATTCCCTCCTGCCCGGTTCGCATCGTTTGAACTTGCATGCCATCTATCTTGAGACGGATACAAAGATCGCGCGCAATAAAATCGAACCAAAACATTTTTCCGCGTGGAAGGATTGGGCAAAAGCCAACCATCATGGCATCGATTTCAACCCAACCTGTTTCTCTCACTCACTCTCAGCGGATGGATTTACACTTGCCCATCGCGACAAAGCCGTCCGCGATTTTTGGATCGAGCATTGCATTGCCAGCCGCAAGATTGGGGAATATTTTGGAAGGGAATTGGGGACCCCTGCTGTGACAAACATCTGGATTCCAGACGGCTACAAAGATACTCCTGCGGATCGCCAAACGCCCCGGCGCCTGCTTCTCGAGTCCCTTGACCAGATTCTCGCTGACAAAATTGATCCAAGCTATAACCTTGACTCGGTGGAACCCAAGCTCTTTGGAATTGGTTCAGAGGCTTATGTGGTTGGCTCGATGGAGTTTTATGCATCCTATGCCCTTACCCGCAAAATTTTGCTTAACCTTGACTCGGGACATTTCCACCCAACCGAAACCATCTCTGACAAGATTTCTGCTTTGTTGATTTATTTCGATCAATTGTTGTTGCACATCAGCCGCGGTGTGCGCTGGGACAGTGACCATGTAGTTATCTTCAACGATGACACCCAAGCGATTGCGAATGAAATTGTCCGCAACGATGCGCTTGAGCGAATTCACATCGGCTTGGATTATTTCGACGCCAGCATCAACCATATCGCGGCATGGACCATTGGTGCGCGCAATACTCTACTTGCCTTGTTGGTCGCTTTGCTTGAACCACGAGAAATACTTCGGCAATACGAACTCGAAGGCGATTTCTCGAACCGCTTGGCGTTACAAGAAGAACTTAAAACCATGCCATTTAGTTCGGTTTGGGATTTTTACTGCGAAAGGGAAAATGTTCCTGTTGGCATGAATTTTATGAGTGTCATCAAGGATTACGAAAAGAAAATACTTGTAAATCGCTAAGTAACAGACTTAAAGTCTAAAAAAATGGAGAATGAATGATGAAGCCAACAGAATTTCAATATGTAAATTATCTTTGGAACGATGAGGTAGCAAATAAGCTTGATGCAGTGGAGCGGCTCCGTTATCGCAGTAACATACTCGGTTCGGACCAGCGCATCACGAACACGGGGGGTGGGAACACTTCCTCCAAAATCAAAATGACCGATCCGTTGACCGGAGAAGAAGTGGATGTACTCTGGGTCAAAGGCTCTGGCGGCGACTTGCGGACAGCCACACGCACAAATTTCGCGTCGTTGTATATGGATAAATTCCTGTCCCTGGAGAATATCTACGAAAAGGCAGATGTTAAAGGTGTGAAGACAGAGATCGAAGACGCAATGGTGGAGATGTATCGTCACACCACCTTCGATTTGAATCCACGGGCAAGTTCGATTGATACGCCATTGCATGGACTGATTCCCCGCCGCCATGTAGACCATATGCATCCGGTCTCGGTCATTGCTATTGCTGCCAGTAAGGATCAGGAGCGACTTACTCAAGAAATATTCGAAGAGGAGGTTGGCTGGATCCCATGGCAGCGTCCCGGTTTTGACTTGGGCCTGGTGATGCGCGAAAAGTTGAAACAAGATGCGAATTTGAAAGGTCTAGTGATGGGACAGCATGGTCTCATCAGTTGGGCGGACGACGATAAGGTTTGTTATGAGTCGACACTTGCACTCATCGAAAAAGCGGCGAAGTATATCGAGCAGCACGACAAAGGCGAAAAGACTTTTGACGGGCAGAAATATCAATCACTGGGCGAAGAAGAACGCAATAAACTGTTAATTCAACTTCTACCAAAACTGCGTGGCATGGTCTCCCAGAAAAATCGCTTTATTGCTACAGTTCACGCAACGGATAATGTGCTTCAATTTGTGAACAGTGTAGACGCTCCGCGACTGGCGGAGATTGGCACCTCCTGTCCTGACCACTTCTTAAGAACGAAAATCAAGCCGCTGTATGTGGACTGGGATCCGCAAAAGGAATCAGTGGAGAGTCTGTTGGAGAAACTGGAAGCTGGCTTGGTTCAGTACAGAAGCGACTACATGGCTTACTATGAGGCATGCAAACATCCAAACTCACCTGCTATGCGTGATCCCAATCCAACAGTGATCCTAATTCCGGGGCTTGGTCTTATCGCTTGGGGCAAAAACAAGAGCGAAAGCCGCGTAACTGCCGAGTTTTATTCATTGGCAATTGACGTTATGCGCGCTTCAGAGGCGATCAGTCAATATCAAGGATTGCCTCGACAAGAAGCCTTTGATATCGAATACTGGCTGCTGGAGGAAGCCAAGCTAAAGCGCATGCCACCGGAAAACGAATTTGCCCGCAATGTAGTTGTGGTGATTGGTGCAGGAAGCGGAATTGGAAAGGCAACTGCTCATCGGATGGCAAAGGAGGGCGCGCATGTGGTTTGCGCAGATCTCTCAGAAGAAGCAGCGTGCGCGACTGCTCAGGAACTGACGGATATCTATGGGCTTGGTATTGGTGTAGCGGGGACCGGAATCTCCGGCTGTGGCTCTGCTATTGGCTTGGGCGTAGATATTACCAACCGGGAAAGTATTCGATCCATGTTTGAATCGATTATCTTGGCATATGGCGGCTTTGATAATATCATAATTACAGCGGGAATATTTGTTCCACCAGATAAAGCTGGTTACATCCCAGATGATAAGTGGGCGCTGACATATGCTATTAATGTGACCGGTCCCTACTTGGTCTCCGATGAGGCAAAATCTATTTGGCAGGCACAAGGTTTGAAATCGAGTTTGGTGATTACTACAAGCGCAAATGGGGCTGTGGCGAAGCAGGGATCACTTGCATATGATACGAGTAAAGCCGCTGCGAATCACTTGGTGCGCGAATTGGCGATTGAGCTTTCTCCGCTGATACGGGTCAATGGATTGGCGCCTGCAACGGTTGTGGAAGGAAGCAGCATGTTTCCGCGGGATCGCGTGATTAGTTCCTTGACGAAATACAAGATCGCTTTTGATGAAACCGAAAGTACGGAATCTTTGCGCGACAAGCTTTCGGATTTTTATGCTCAACGAACACTAACGAAATCTCCGATTACCCTGGCCGATCAAGCCGAGGTAGCCTATCTATTGAGCAGCGCTAAATTTAGTAAGACCACTGGTCAAATCTTTAGCGTGGATGGCGGGCTGCATGAAGCCTTCCTTCGGTAAAGAATAGGAAGCAAATGCCAAAAGCACAACTTTTTATTACCTGCCTCGGCGATCAGTTTTATACATCCACGCTTCAAAACATGACTCGGTTGCTGGAGCGCTTGGGTGTGGAACTCGTCTTTCCAGCTGGGCAAACTTGTTGTGGACAGCCGCTTTTCAACAATGGGTTTGAAGATAAGACCCGCTCCGTTGCCCTGAACTTTATGCGCGCCTTTGAAAAAAGCGATGCTCCCATCGTTGGGCCGTCCGGTTCCTGTGTGAGCATGGTGAAACACCATTACCCATCGCTATTCAAAGATGGAACGCCCGAACGTGCTTTAGCTGTGGATATTGCCTCACGGACATTTGAATTCACCGAGTATTTGGTCAATGTGCTCAAGGTTTCTGATGTTGGCGCCGTATATCCGCATAAAGTTACGTACCATGCTTCCTGTCATTATTTGCGCGAAATGGGACTTAAAAATGAGGCAAAGACTTTACTTAACAAAGTAAAAGATTTGGAACTGGTTCCTCTTCAAGAGGAAGAGACTTGCTGTGGATTTGGCGGCGCCTTCACTGTGACCTATCCTGAAGTCAGCCGATCGATGATGGAGAATAAAGTCAACGATATTATTTCCAGCGGCGCTGACACGGTTGTGATGTGCGAACCAGGCTGCTTGATGAACATTGCCGGTGGGTTGCACAAGAAAGGTTCGGAAATTCGTGCAATGCACATCGTTGATCTGTTGGCGAGTAAGGAGTCGAACGTCTCCTGACGTTTGACAAAAAATAATGAGCGAAACCCCAACTTTTATTGACTTCGAAGGATATAGTGAACATGTTCCTTCGACGATTCCTTTAGCAGTGCAACAGGCGACGAGTCGCTTTGCTGGAACGCGAGCTGCTCGAGTCGCGGAACTTCCACAGTGGGAACAATTGCGTCAAATCGGTTCGGACATCCGCTTGCACACGATTGAAAATATGGACGTATATCTGACGCAGCTCGAAGAAAAGGTCGAGGCGGCTGGCGGACATGTTCATTGGGCAAAGACGGCTGAAGATGCGCGTCGAATCGTGATTCAGATCGCCAAAGAGCACAATGTCAAACACGTGGTCAAATCTAAATCCATGGCGACTGAAGAGATCGGCCTCAACCATGCACTTGAAACAGCTGGTATTGAAGCACTCGAGACCGATCTGGGTGAGTACATCATCCAACTGGCTGGTACGGGGCCATCGCACATCATCGTGCCTGCCGTGCATCTAAAAAAAGAAGAGATCGCGGCGCTGTTCAGCGAGAAGCTACATATGAACGCACCGACCGATCCAATCGAGTTGGCGCGCATTGCGCGCGAAGTATTGCGTGAAAAATTCCTGAATGCCGACATGGGAATTTCGGGCGGCAATTTCCTCGTCGCCGAAACTGGCACACTGGTGATGGTTACCAATGAAGGTAATGGACGCATGTGTGCCACCATGCCAGATTTGCATGTTGCCGTGGTCGGTATCGACAAAGTGATCCCTGACTGGGAATCACTCACTGTCTTTCTAAAATTACTGGCGCGGTCAGCCACTGGACAAAAGCTTTCCACCTATACACAATTCATCACAGGCCCGCGTCGCGAAGAAGGTGAGTTTGGCCCGAAAGAATTTCACCTCGTGCTTCTGGATAATGGTCGTTCCAGGATTCTCAAAGACCCCGTTGGACGTGAGGTCTTCAAATGCATTCGTTGTGGAGCATGTGCCAATGTTTGCCCCGTGTATAAAAATGTCGGGGGGTTCGCCTACGGCTGGTTCATTTCAGGACCAATCGGCGCCATCCTTTCGCCACAAATGCTTGGCACGCAGACTGCGCGTGAACTTCCCTTTGCATCCACTCTTTGCGGTGCCTGTGCAGATGTTTGTCCGGTCAAAATTCCAATTCCAACCATCCTTCGACATCTTCGTCGTCGCGTTGCGCAGGGCGATGAATTCTCCGGTCCATCCATGCCAGCGCCTATTCGTGCAACAGCAACGTTGACATCCAATGCCCTATCACAAAATTGGATTTACCGTTTTGGAACGCGCCTCCTGCCCATTGTCATGTCCATCTTCAAACGTGATGACTGGATACCCCGCGCACCCTATCCTCTTAGCCGTTGGACAAAAGCGCGTCCATTGCCGCCATTCAATGCAGGTTTTCGACCCTGGTGGAAGAATGTACATTCCGCCGAAGAGAAAGATTCCAGCCGATGACTAATCCCATTATTGAGAGCGTTCAACACTCTTTGATGCGCACGGCTCAGACTCCGCTCAGTTCGCGTCCCGCTATCTACCCCTCGCGCCAACCTGAATCTGCTGAATCCGAAATCAAGCTTTTCCTGGACGAAATCAAAAAGCTCTCCGGAGTCGGGCAAAGACTCTCTCCATCAGAAATCGAACCATCATTAAAGATGCTCCTCGAAGAGCAAAGCGTTCACAAAGCGACCGTATGGCAAACCCCGAACCTGCAGCGATTGGAAATTGCTGAAAAACTTCGCACCTTTGGTGTGGAGCTTGTTCCCCCAAACGCAGAAAAACATGAGTTGGCACAATGCGAGCTTGGAGTCACCGAAGCTGACTTCCTACTTCCGGAAACAGGGACAATTGCATTATTGTCCTCAAAGCAAAAACCTCGCGCTGTTTCGCTGCTTCCAAGAGTTCACTTGGCAATTGTTTCACCGTCCGCGCTTCGTGCAGATATGCATCAGATTTTTAATGAAGCAAAAAATAGTCGTTATCTGGTTTTTATCACTGGCCCAAGTAGGACTGCGGACATCGAATTGACAACCACGCTTGGTGTGCATGGACCGAAGAACTTATATGTCTGGATAATTAGTTAGAGTCATATGCAGAATCTCTGGTCCGTTATTGGACCGGAGATTTACTGGTAGTGGTCAAGTAACAAGTGATAGGTTGTAGTGAATGATAAACGATCTGGTAACGATTTTGTGCATTGGAGAAGGACAGCGTTTTTCTGACGAACCGCGCACAAGACTGCCTCAGGTGCCATATCAACGTTCCATGTGATTAGTCTGCCCACTGTCTTTGCCAGCACATTGATGTGTCTCTTCCGGGAAGACGAGTTGATAGGCTTTCCAGAAATCGCTGTAACTCTGGCAACCTTTGTAAGTTTGTGGGATTTGTTCCCACAGTTTGCGACAGGTTGCCTCGCTCCGATCTCCGATCACAAAAGCCGCGATTTGGCGAGTTCGGCGGCACAGGATCGTCCACAGCCAGCGTTCGTTCCATTTTTCTTGGACAAATGACCACATTTCATCGGCTTCCAGAACATCCTCAAGCTTGGCAGGCAGGTTAGCCAGGATGCCAATGTTGGGCGGCTCACACCAAAAGTACACTGGAACGCTCGGGGTAGGCTGACAGGATTTGCTCTTTTTGCGCTTCAGTGTAACCGCGTTTCGGCTCCAATGCGCCACGCTTTCCGCAGTCCTTGCACCAATATTGCTGACTGCCATTGGCATTGTGACCATTCTTGACGATGTTCTGGCTGCCGCAGGTACGACATTGGTGCACAACAAGTTTGGCTATCATGCTCTCAATGTACCATACATCACTTCAACCTGACCACTACCACTGATCTCACAGTAAACCATCCTGGCTTTGCCGTGGATGATATTTCCGTTCCTGAAATCGGATGGAGCGACAATGTTGAAAATGGCGCAGACGGCTGGCACCTGATGGCTTCGTTCTCAGCCATAACTACGTACCACAAGTTTGGCAGGTACGCGCTGTGGAACAGAACAAGGACGGTTCCATTACTATAAACGATCTCAATATCGCGGATGGTACGGGCAGGCTTACTGTGGACTTCAATAATTTGAGCCGCTTGGTTGTTTTTGTTATTGGCCAAACACGATACACCGATATCCCTGCATCTTACAAGGTGGAGGTTTCTCCGACGTGGCCGTAATCGGACTGCCTTGATGCGTCTTCAAGGAGCGATCAACTGCATTTCACGGAATAGATCTGCACCGGCTGGGATTTGCCTCTGATTTCCACCACGCCTTGATTTTCCACTTCAATGCTATCGTTCAAGCCAGCACGGACATTTTCATCAATCAAAATTGGTTTACCCACTACTTTCGTCTGCGATTCCAGGCGTGAAGCCAGATTGACCGTATCGCCGACACAGGTATACGTCGCGCGGCGCTGGGTGCCGGCGAAGCCAGCGATGACCTCGCCCGAAGCTATTCCAATCCCAATGCGAATTGGACTACGTTTGAGCGCGATACGTTCCTGGTTATATTGCGTTAGCAATCCCATCATTTGGATTGCTGCACGCACCGACCGCAGCCGGTGATCTTCGTGTGGCAGGGGCGCGCCAAAAATTGCCATCAACCCATCGCCTGCCAATTGGTTGACGATGCCGCCTTCTTCACCGATCGCCTCCATCATCAGCGCATAATAATCGCTCAACAACTCAATCGTTTCCGCAGGTGTTTGCGATTCCGCAATCGAGGTGAACGAGCGGATATCGCAAAACAGCGCAGTTGCATCCACGAGTTTGCCGCCCAATGAAAATCCTGTGTGCAGCAATTCGTCGGCGACTTGATCGGTTGCAAATTTGCGGATTAATTCGCGTTGGCGGTCTCGTAAACGTTTTTTATCAAGGCTGGAAGTGATGCGCGCCTTGAGAAGTGTTGGATTGATTGGCTTATGTAGATAATCTTCTGCACCCAACTCGATGCTTCTGACGATGCTGTCGACACCTTCAACGCTTGAACTGATAATAACCGGAATATCACGTAAATCGGGGTCTTTTGTGAGTTGTTCCAAAACTTGAAAGCCATCCATCTCAGGCATTTCGATGTCGAGCAGCACCAAGTCAAACGGCTGAGAGCGCAGCAATGTCAGGGCCTGCCTTCCGTTTTCAGCGTGCGTGACGTGATGCCCCTGTTGTTCGAGATGGCGCGCAATCAGGAGACGATTCATTTTATTGTCGTCGACGACCAATAAGTTTCCGAGTTCTGTGGGCATATTGGCTTCACCTTTTCATTTTCTCTAAGATGGCACTTGCAGCCTCGGTTTCACGTTCGAGGTTTGGTAATCGTTCTGCCACGCCATCGAGTGTTCCCGTACGCGCAATTTGTTCCACTTCTCTTGCCAGGTTCGCCACTGTAGTAACACCCAAGTTAGCACTGTTGGACTTCAATGAATGTGCAGTGCGGCGAAACTCGTCCACGTTCTTTGCGGAAAGCGTGGAGCGCATTTGTTCAAGCATTTTCGGCGCATCGGTCAGAAATGTATCAATCAATTCATTGAGAAAGCCATAATCGTTTCCGGTTTCTTTCATCAGGTCATTGATAACTGATTCGTCAAGGACGCTTGCCGCAGGTGTGACTTCTTCTTTTTGTCCTTTGGTGGAGCAATGGCTTAACGCGGCTGCCAACTCGTTCAAACGAACCGGCTTGCTGATGTAATCATCCATGCCAGCGGTGAGACACATTTCGCGGTCGCCTTGCATGGCGTTCGCCGTCATGGCGATGATGCGCGGGCGTTGCTCGCGCGGCCAGCGCGCACAAATTCGTCGCGAGGCTTCCAAGCCGTCCATCTCTGGCATTTGAACATCCATCAAAATTACATCATAGGTTTGCCGTTCCAAGGCTTGGATCACTTCGATGCCGTTGCTGGCAATATCGGCGCGATAGCCCTTCTGAGCTAGCAGGCGCACAGCAACTTTCTGGTTCGCATTGTTATCTTCCGCCAGTAAAATGCGTAATGGCAAGTATTTCGCCATCTCGGCATCCGCTTGCACTTCGGGAGTGGTTATTACGGACGCACGTATTTCATCGGCAGGCGCAAAGATGGTCGCGAGCGTGTCATACAATTGCGATTGTCTCAGCGGTTTTTGCAAGAACGCCGTAATAGCGAGATCATCTCGAGCTGCTTCGCGTTTTCCAATGGACGAGGCAAGTACGATTGGCAAAGCGTGCGCCTCATAGTGTTCACGAATCTTTCCAGCTAATGTCAGCCCGTCCATTTCGGGCATGGTCATATCCAAAATGGCAAGATCGAATGGGTCGCCGCGTGTGATCCATTCCAAAGCTTCGAGGGGCGAGGTGGTATCACGGCTGAGCATGCCCCAGCGCTGAGTTTGGCGGATCAGGATCAAACGATTTGTGGCGTTGTCATCTACAATGAGAACACGTTTGCCGCGCAACTGAGGCTGTTCACCGACAATGCTGGCCTGGACTTGAAAATCAGGCGCGGGCTGAGTCCGAATCGTGAAGTGGAACGTGCTGCCCTCCCCCGGTTGGCTTTCGGCCCAAATCCTTCCGCCCATCATTTCGCACAAGCGTTTGCTGATTGCCAGGCCCAGACCTGTGCCGCCATATTTACGTGCTATCGAAGTATCAAGCTGCGAGAAGGAATGAAAGAGTTCACTCTGTTGATCGGGCGCGATGCCGATGCCGGTATCCCGAACAGTAAATTGTAAACAAATGACTGGCGCAGAAGGATTAGAGGAGATTTCCTTGTTCTCCATCTTTTCATCTATATTTACGCTCAACACGACTTCGCCATGTTCCGTGAATTTCACTGCGTTTGTGAGCAGGTTGAGACATATCTGGCGCAAGCGTGTCACATCGCCGATGATCGCAGCTGGCACATCGTCTTCGATGATACAGGCGAGATCGAGCCGCTTCTCTGAGGCGCGTGTGGCGACGATGTCAAGCGCGGATTCGACGCAAGTGCGTAACTCGAACGGTTGATTCTCCAATTCCATCTTGCCCGCTTCGATCTTGGAGAAATCGAGAATATCATTGATGATTGTAAGCAGTGCGTCGCTGCTATTGCGAATCAAATCGGCATACTCGCGCTGTTCCGGATTGAGCGGTGTATCCATGAGCAACCCGCTCATCCCGATGATGGCGTTCATCGGCGTGCGAATTTCGTGGCTCATCATTGCCAGGAAGGCGCTCTTGGCTTGGCTAGCGGAATCGGCGGCTTCTTTTGCAAGACGCAAATCTTCTTCCATGTGTTTGCGCTCGCTAAAGTCGCGCAGGAAACCTTCAATCCCCTGCATGTTGCCGTTTTCGTCATAATACGCATGGCTGTTTACCAAAACGACCACGGGCGATCCATCACGCCGTTTGATGATCGTCTCAAAATCCTTGACGAACCCATCCTTTCGGATGGCAGCGAGTAATGGCCCACGGTCTTCAGGATTCGCATAAATATCCCGGAGGAGGTTCAGCCCAATCATATCCTGTACTGAATCATAACCAAGCATTTGCGCGCCGGATGGACTGGCTAGCACCAGGTTGCCAGCCATGTCAGCCCGGTAAAAGGCGTCAATGCTGGTATCGATCACGCCTCGGTAGAGTTGTTCGCTCTTCTTCAACGCTTCTTCGGCACGCTTGCGATCGGTGAGGTCACGAATGACTTCGATCGCGCCGGCAAGGTTGCCTTGCGAATCATGTAATGCTGATGCGGTCGCTGAAAGATAAACGCCTCCCCCTTTGAGATGAGTCACATAGGTTTCGCCAATCAAAACATTGTCTTCCATCTTGATGGAAGAATATTTCTCTTCCAGTTCTTTTTGTGGCGTGGTGACCAAGTCAATCACAATTGGACGGCGCTCACCATAGAAGGGCAGCGCATATTCGTAATTGCCCTTGCCGATCATGTCCTGCGCTTTAATGCCGGTCATCTCTTCGATGGCGCGATTCCAAGCAATGACGCGACCTTCCCGGTCAATGACAAATGTCGCGTCTGGCAGGAAGTTGATAATGTCGCTCAGAAGCCGCTGCGTTTCCTGGGTTTGCTCGAAGAGGCGCGCGTTTTCCAAAGCAACGCTCATCGCCGTGGCGAGCGTGCTCAATAACCGGACATCCGAATCAGAGAAGGCATTTTCACGATCCACGTTTTGAAGCGAAATCACGCCGCGTACCTGATTGTTGATCAGCAAAGGCACACCGAGGTAGGACTTCGCCGGGCTGCCCGCCGCAACCGAACCTCCCAACTCGCGGCGGCGTTCATTGAGGTTTTCATTAATGAGTAACACGTGGCGAGTGTCGATAACATGCTTGGAGAATCCCACCGGGGAGGAAGGCTCAATCTCCAGCACTTCCCCCTTCTCCACCGCATACCGCCAATAACAGCGGTTCTGCTGTGGGTCATATTCCACAAGCGTAATTACCTGTGCGTCGAAGACCTCGCCCAGTTTCTGGCCGACAAGCTGGTACATAGACTGCAATTCCAGGTTGGCAGCGAGATCGGCCTGGACGCTGTTGATGATCTGAAATTCCGTAGCGCGCTGTTCTGTCTCGGCAAAGAGGCGGGCGCTTACGAGCGCAACGCTCATGGAGGAAGCCAGCGTGGTTAACAGGCGCACATCCGAATCCGTGAAGGCATGCTCCTGCTGCATATTCTGCACGGAGATCACGCCGATCGGTTCGTTAGCGACCAATAACGGAACAAAGATGGCAGATTTCGCTTCCTTTCCACCAGCGAGGAGGTATGAACCAACTTCTGCAGACCGCTCCGCCATCTGCTCGTTGACCACCACGGGCTGGCGTGTGCGCATTGCCACGGGGACGAATCCTCTTTCATCGTGGGAAATCGACTCCTGCTTTTTCCGGTCTCCATCTTCTACGATGAAAGGATAATATTCAAGATTCTTTTCCCTGTCATAGAGCATGATGAAACAGGTTTGCAGACTGAATATTTCGCAAATCTTATTGCCAATCAGATCGTAGATGGCCTGCATATCCAGCTTGGAAGCCAGCCCTTGCTGCACGCTGTTGATGATGGCGAGCTCGGCATTACGTTGCTCGGTTTCTTTGAGCAGGCGCTGAGTCTCGTTGAAGAGACGCGCATTCTCAAGAGCCGTTCCGAGCGATGCAGCAATGGTGGTCAGGAGGCGCAATTCGGATTCTCCGTATTGGTTTTGGGGTTCATCCTGAACGGAAATGACGCCTGTTACCTGATCGCCCGCCATGATGGGTACGCCTAACCAGGATTGGGCATAGTCTGGAATACCATCGTCCACAATCACCGCTCCGCCTGCTGCCTGATCCTGTACACTTCCCAATACGAGTGGTTTTCGCGATTCAATGACCTTCGATGTGAGGCCAGTCCCGATGGGCTGTGGAGAAACTTGAATTCGTTTACCAGTGGCGCTTACCCAGTAGGGAAACTCTACTTGCCCGGTCACACTATTGTAGAGCGCAATGAAAATGCTATGTAGTTCTGGATTGCCCGCTGGTGGAAAGACCCCGGAAATTTCGTTGCCAACCAAATCCACAATGGCTTGGAAATCCATCTTGGAAGCGAGACCTTGTTGAATTGAATTGATGATTTGCAACTCGGCTTCACGCTGGACAAGCAGTTGTTCGATAGAAGATGGTGCCTCCTGCTTTGTGCTCACCGGTTTACCAGGCGTAGCTTTCTTATTCCCCGCGGGTTTTGCGACCGCTTTTTTTGCCGCCAGCTTTTTCGGCTGTGTTTTCTTTACCATATGTGCCTCAACAGTTTCTTTTTATGGACTTTTGATAGATTACTCTCCAGTAATAGTCACAGACCTATAAAGCAGGGCGCCAATTTAATGGGATTATACAACTGATTACCTACCCAATACTATGCCATGCCAGCAATATGGCTGGCTAAAGTGTATGGGCAAATGGTGTTCACTGGAGGCTCGCTTGCCTGATTGGTTGGCTATTGGATTCTGAAAGCAAAGTACGTATAATGACAATATGGCGGGAATAGTGGTTTGAAATCCCGGTCTTAGAGTTACGTGGTTGTGTTAGAAAGATAAAAATACTATGCCGTCACCGTCAGTTAAGGACAGGCAGTTTTGCGGCACAAACAAAATCTGGTGGATGAAATATCATCAGAATGCTTCGAGGCTCGCTTGAGCAGCCGTCGGGGAATGCCCGTAATAGCACCGGATTAACATGATAACGAAGCGTGCAGTCCTAGTCTTCATCCTCGTCCGGGCTACTGCACTGTGGATAATCGTTGCATTGGTCATTATGGCTAAAAGTAGGCAACTTGAGAAGGTTGAAGCCGCTCAAACTAGCTAGATTGCCACGTAATACGGCGTCCCGGAACCTTGGGAAAGCACCAAGGGCAGGAATATCGCGTGGCCCATATTCCCGGATCAAAATTGATTCCCCTCCGTGATCTGAGAAGGCGGATGAACGAACTACCGAAAAGCCGGGAAATTGTCTGCGTGTGTGCAACGGGAAGTCGAAGTAAACCGGCAGCCAAAATGTTGATCAAGGCAGGCTACAACGCCATCAACATGAAAGGTGGAATGGACACTGGCGGCATGCAAAGTTGACGATCAAGAAGGGCAAACTCCCTTAATGTCTTCACTGGAGCAATGCCGAATAAGGGAGATTTAGCTCGTTGCGTTTCCCGTCTATAAGCTTCATTAAACAAAAATACCGCTTATCAACGGTATTTGGTGTGACCCACCAGGGACTTGAACCCTGAACCAATTGATTAAGAGTCAACTGCTCTGCCATTGAGCTAGTGGGCCAGCGGGCGAATAATACCCCAAAGAAAAAGGCATGTCAATGCGATTATAATTGGATTCATGATTGAGATTAACATTCCCGGCCGCGGGACACTACAATTGGAAT
The DNA here is from genome assembly GCA_046707185.1 of Anaerolineales bacterium. Classification (GTDB taxonomy): domain Bacteria; phylum Chloroflexota; class Anaerolineae; order Anaerolineales; family Villigracilaceae; genus Fen-1038. Next base: position 19,906 of record JBJKOR010000707.1, read on the forward strand.
ATCTGGTCAGCGATGTGAACGGCACGCTGGCGGTGGACGGTGTTTTGATCGATGGACTCGCAGAACGCATTGCAGCGCTTCGCGACCGAATCGATGTTCATCTGCTGACCGCCGATACACATGGCAAGCAAGTCATCATCGATCAGCAGCTCAACCTGACCGCCGCGCGTCTCAAAGGCGGACATGAACAGGAACAAAAACGCGACTACGTAAAGAAGCTTGGATCGGAGAAGGTGATCGCCATTGGGCAAGGGGCCAATGATGCTTTCATGCTCAAAGAGGCCGCGCTTGGAATTTGCGTGATGTCACAGGAAGGCGCGGCAGTGGAAACGCTTCTTTCCGCAGATATCGTGGTTCCCGATATTTCTGTCGCCTTCGACCTGCTCGATAAACCGCTTCGTTTCGCTGCCACACTTCGCAAGTAAATTTTCCGCGAAAGACAGTTCCCAATGGCCCAAGACGAATCCCCTCTTTCACCTGAACCAGTCAGCTCCCCGCACAGGCGGGGCCGTCGAAGACGGGGCCAGCTCGAAGTCCCGCGCGATGCGGAAGGCCGCGCCGCGTTGATTCAATCGCTATCGCGTCGCTCCCATCCAACGTATGAGTTGTTTGTCTTCGCCATCTTATGCGGTGCGATCGTCGGTCTCGGATATTTCTTCGATTCTGAAGCGGTGCTCATCTTCGGAATTTTACTGGCGCCTCTGCTCACGCCGTGGATCGGCCTGTTGCTTTCTGTTCTCACCGGTTCGCCGCGCTTCTTCTTCGAGACCTTCATGGCGCTGTTCATCAGTTCAGCCCTGATCTTTCTCAGCGGACTGCTGGCCGGGTTTGCCGTGCGCGCCGTGCTGCCGCGCACCTTGAACGAAGCATTTCTTCACAGCCATCTGTGGTGGCTGGATTTGATTGTGCTCGCCATCGCGGCAGTGATCCTGACGATCTCCTTTGTGCGTTCGGAAAACAAACCATTCCTGCCAAGCGTGATGCTGGCTTATGAACTTTTCCTGCCGCTCAGTGCGGGCGGCTTTGGCTTGGGCAGCGGCGTGCCGGGCATTTGGCCGAACGGCATGCTGGTCTTTCTGGTTCACTTCGCGTGGGCGGGTTTGTTCGGCCTTCTCACGTTGATGATCCTGCGCTTCTTACCGACCAGTCCAACCGGATTTGTTTTCAGCGCGGGAACGCTGCTCATCCTAGTTGTGATCCTCCTTTTCTTGATGACCGGTGGAAATTGGAAACTTCCCTTTGCCCAATCCGTACCGCCGACACCGCTTCCGACTGCGTCCTCGACTCTGCCCGCCGTTTCGACCGCGACGCCTTCGCCTCCCGCCTCGCCCACACCGCTGATCGAAACCTCCACGCCAATCAGCGATACCGATACACCGACGTTGACGGCAGTCACGGAAACTCCCCAAGCGACTCTGCCGCCTTCCGGTACTTCGGCTCTCACAGCCGTTCCATTGACTCTCGCCGTGACTCTGCCGCCTGCGGATACGCCGACCATGACGCTCACCATCGAGCCGACGCCGGTCTATGCGCGTGTCAACGCCTCGCCGCAAGGCGGCGCCAACCTTCGGAAGCAGCCGAACGGAAAATTTATTATCGAAGTGGATAACGGCGCTGTCGTCGAAATTCAACCCGATACGCAGGATGTCAACGGCGTGACGTGGGCGCATGTGATCGCCATTCACAACAATCTACGCTACGATGGCTGGATATTGCAATCCGTATTGGAGATTGCCACCCCGGTTCCGATTTGGAATCCAACCTCAACTCCGGTGAACACCGAGACGGCCACATCCACACCGACACCATAATTTATTTTCCCTATCCGCTGCTCCCCTCTGCTTTAAAGGAAAGGGATAGGAGATAAGGGAAATAAAACAACAGGAGTCTTTATGCCCATTCATTTTGGCACCGACGGCTGGCGCGCCGTCATTTCAGATACATTTACGTTCGATAACCTTCGCATCGTGGCGCAAGCCATTGCGGATGCGGTCGCTTCGGAAAGCTGGGACAAAAACGCCGGCGACGCCGACCCAAAGAAAATCGTCATCGGATTCGACACACGTTTTTTATCGGATCGCTTTGCAGGCGAAGTGGCACGCGTGCTGGCCGCCAACGGATTCACCGTCCTGCTTTCCCAATCCGACGCGCCCACCCCGGCTATTTCGCTCGCAGTCAAACATCAACGCGCGATTGCAGGCGTGATGATCACCGCCTCGCATAACGCGCCGCGTTATAACGGAGTCAAGCTCAAGGGCGCCTTTGGCGGCTCGGCCTTGAACGAACAATGCCACCGCGTGGAAGTTTATATCAACGACAATGAAGAGCGTGCGCGCGGCCCGAACCTGATGGACTTTCAAAAGGCGCGTGAAGCCAAATTGATTCAAAAATTTAATCCATTGCCCGCTTATTTCGATCATCTTCATAAGTTGATCGACACCGATATCATTGCAGAAAATCCGCAGCGCTTCGTGGTCGATTCGATGTACGGTGCGGGCCGCGGTGTGATCAAAGCCTTTTTGACGGGGACCGGCTGCGAGGTGGCGGAGATCCGCAGCGAAATGAATCCCGGCTTCGGCGGAATCCATCCCGAACCGATCGCCAAAAACCTCGGCGCGTTATCGTCAGCGGTCAGCTCCGGGATGGGAAACTTTGGTCTCGTTACCGATGGCGACGCGGACCGCATCGGCGCGATGGATGAGCGCGGGGCGTTCGTCGATCCGCATAAGATCATGGCGCTGTCGTTGAAGTATCTGGCGGAGGTACGCGGCATGAGCGGCGCGGTCGTGCGCACGGTCTCGACGACGCGCATGATCGATCGCCTAGCACAGAAATATGGCTTGAAATGTTATGAAACGCCGGTGGGCTTCAATCACATCGCGGACTACATGATGAGCGAAGACGTTTTGATCGGCGGCGAGGAATCGGGCGGCATCTCGTTCAAGGGACACATTCCCGAAGGCGACGGCCCGATCATGGGCTTGCTGTTGGTCGAGATGATTGCATCATGGAACAAGCCGCTGGTGGAATTGGTGGATGAGTTGCTGGCGGAAGTCGGCCCGGCGTTTTACGAGCGCGTGGACTTGCGCTTGAGTCGTCCGGTTGCCAAAGCCGAGATGACAGAGTTTCTCACCAAGCAGGCGCCAAAAGAAATCGGATCGCAGAAAGTGGGGGAAATCAGCCAACGCGATGGCGTGAAATATATTATGGCCGATGATTCATGGCTGCTCATCCGTCCATCGGGAACGGAACCAGTGTTGCGCGTGTATGCCGAAGGAAGAACGCAGGAGATGGTTAAATCATTGATGGGCTATGGAAAGAAGGTCGCGGAGAGTGTGGTGTAAAGTGATGAGTTGGGCTTTTGTCTCGCAAACAATAAGGAAAATTTATGTACAATCATGCGCCGTCAGAATATACTTGTCCATATTGTTTATTCGTTCAAGGCAAAGAAAACGACCAGATACCATTAGCACAAACTGATATAGTTGTTCAAATCGCCGATTTAACAGCATTTATTGCAACAAGAAAGTGGATTAACAATCAAGGTCATGTGCTTATCATCCCTAACCAACATTTTGAAAATATCTTTGATTTGCCATCAACACTTGCGAAACAATTTCATACTCTGACTAAGAATGTCGCACTGGCAATGAAAGCAGAATATCGGTGCGACGGCATTACAATTCGGCAACATAATGAGCCCGCAGGTGACCAACACATTTGGCATTATCACCTTCATGTTATTCCGCGCTATGACGGTGATGATTTTCATAATTCAAAACGAGTCTTTTTTGAAGCCAGCGAGCGAGCCGTATACGCTCATAAGTTGAAAAGGTGGTTTGATAATTCTCATTGTTCGTAGATGGTAAAGTTAGGATGTTTCTCAAAAAGATTAAGTGTAAAATCTTGCCAAGTTGGCAGTATCGTTCTTTCAGGCAGCGAGTCCTGTGGAAAACAAACCGCCCAATAAACATGCTTCGGACCGGCATTAACAGTGCAATTATTCATCGACGCGGTAGCTCAATGGTTAGAGCAATATCCTTATAAGGGTACCGTGAGGTTTCGACTCCTTTCCGCCCCGCAATAAAAATAAGGTAAGATTGGGGGCTATTAGAATTACAGTGCAAGGCCAAGCTTAGCCGCCGTCCTCGGCGGCGTCCAGGCTGCGCCGAGGACGGCGCAACGAGCAACTTTGCACTGTAATATTAGACACAAAAAATAACATGGAAAAAATTATGAACAAATCAACCCAGCCTGATCCGCGCAAGAGCCGAATTTATCTCAGCACGCCCGTCAATGCCCTGGTCGAAGGCATTTATGAACAGAACATTCCGTTGACCGAAATCCTAAAGCACGGCGATTTCGGCCTGGGCACATTCAATGAGCTTGATGGGGAGATGGTCGTGCTCGATGGACAGATTTACCGCATCGCCGCAGATGGAAGCGTGAATACCGTCAGCGAGGAGACGCGTACACCATTTGCCTGTGTCACGTTTTACCACGCGACGAGTTACGAAAACTCGAATGGCGAATTGGCCTATCCGGAGTTCCTCGCCTGGTTGAACAAGTTGATGCCATCGCCGAATCTGTTCTATGCTTTCCGCGTCGAGGGCAAATTCAGCGAGGTCAGGACGCGCTCTGTGCCCAAGCAGGAAGCGTATCGTCCGCTGGTGGAAGCGACGAAGGGACAAAGCGTGTTCGAATATCACAACGTGACCGGCACATTGGTCGGATTCTTCACACCCAACTTCATGGCATCCCTGAGCGTGCCCGGCATGCATCTACATTTCCTGTCGACGGATCGAAAAGAGGGCGGTCACCTGTTGGAATGCAAAATCAAAGAAGTGAGAACAGAAATACAATTCCTATATGACCTCGAAGTTTCGCTTCCGCTCAACCTCGATTATTTGATGTGGGACTTTCAGAGAGATACGTCGGGGGATCTCGACAAAGCCGAGAAATGAATAAATAGGCCCTAACCCAGACAAGCCGAAAGAGATTCAGGCACGAAGGAATATCTCAAAAAACTTGGTGTACTTCGTGCTTTATATTTAAAAAATCCTTGCACACGTGTGGTAAAAACAAACGCTTCACTCGCAGGACAATAAAGATTTCGTGGCCCTTTAAGTGCTCGAAAGAAGATCAAGACTTGGGAGTGCGGTTTCGATAAAGGCGTTCGTTCGGAACCGCCAGCATCCTGGAAACATCCACAGGCACGGCGAGAAAATCTGCGATGACCTGGCAATAGTTTTCAGGCCCGGTCATCATCTTATTGTAATCAACGTACATCACTTCCATATTGGGCTGCCGCGCCAGCCAATATTTGGTGGCGGCCAGTTGCTTTTGGAATTGCTCGTACATCTCCGCATCGCTGACCTGCGAAGCCTCCTTCCGGTTCGTCAGCATCTTTTGCTGGGAAGCCAGGATCTCATGCGGCTCCCTTTCCATGAAGAGTATTTTGTAACGATAATTTTCCGGCAGGTGTTCGAGCAGGGCAGAAATGATCTTCACTGCCTTATGGTTGGCATCGGCGAGCCACTCGCTTTGGCGCTCCGGTAATTTCTTTACAATTTCGAACTCGTAATACCCGTTGGGATTGTCGTCATCGGCGGTACGGATCTTGTCGGTCAAGATCGGGATTCCGCCTTCTTCCAACATCTTCATCATCATCGAGGTCCCGGAACGAGGCAAACCGGATACCACGATGACCGCCCCGCCTTTCTCTGACTTCGAGGGTTCTGTGCGAAATAAATTCTTTAACACAACAATCTTATTCCTTCCTTATGGCAATGGAAACTAGGAGGGGTATGGTGCATTTACGGCCTTGAGCTTGGCAAGAAGCTCTTCGCGCATGGCATTGGCCGCTGGAAAATCTTTAGAATACAAATCGTTCAACTCCTCAGGATCCTCTTTCAGGTTATAAAGCTCAAACTTGTCTCCCTCCGCATAATAGCCTCTATAAAATATCATCTTGTAA
>JBJKOR010000708.1:0-6156 GCA_046707185.1 Anaerolineales bacterium
AACTTAAGCAGCTTAGAAATCTAAATCTTCAAGGAAACAAAATTTTCGATCTTCCTGACGAAATTGGAACACTCACAAATCTTTCTGTTCTGAATTTGAGTAAAAATAGACTTAATATTTTTTCTAAGGGAATTGGCAAACTTACTCATTTGACGGCACTAAATTTGAGCAATAATTATTTCTCATCTATTCCAAGCGAAATTCAAAAATTAGATAATTTAACAATGCTTGACCTTCGAGAAAATCCTTTACCCATTCCTCCAGAAATTCTTAAGAAAGTCAATGAACCAAAAACTATACTATCTTATTATTTTGATTATTTAAATAAAAGACCACTTAACGAAGTTAAATTACTGGTTGTCGGACAAGGGTCAGTTGGAAAAACATCAGTGATTCATCGCCTTCTCTTGAAAGATTTTAATCCAACTGAAGATAAAACAAATGGTATAACAATTAGCAAATGGGATATTCCCATCGTAGGCAAAGGCAAAGTATCCCACATTCACATTAACCTTTGGGATTTTGGCGGGCAAGATCATGCACGCCACGCACCAGTTCTTCCTCACTAAGCGCAGTCTGTATTTATTGGTTCTGGATGCGCGTTTAACGCAGGAAGAAAACCGCGTTGAGTATTGGCTCAAGATCATCCAATCCTTCGGCGGCGAGTCGCCTGTGCTGATCGTCGGCAACAAGACCGACCAGCATCCGCTCGATATTGACCGCACCGGCTTGCAGAAAAAATATCCAAACATCGTCGGCATCCTTGAAACCTCCGCCGCCACTGGCGCGGGCATCGAAGCGCTCAAAGCCGAGATCGCCAAACAAGTGGATGCCCTGCCCCACATCCGCGACCTTTTGCCTGAAACCTGGTTCGCGGTCAAATCGAAACTTGAACAGCTTGGCAAGGATAAAAATTTCATCACGCAGGATGAATATCACAACTTGTGCAATATGAATGACATCAAAGATGAGGCTGTCCAGCACACACTGATCGGCTTCCTGCATGACCTGGGTGTGGTTCTGCATTTCCAAGATGACCCGCGTCTCGAAGCTCTAGGCATTCTCAATCCACAGTGGGTTACTGACGGTGTTTATAAAATTCTCAACTGGAAACCGCTCTTTGAGAACAAAGGCATGCTAACTCTCGCCATGCTCAACGATATTCTCAAGTCGCCAGATTATCCAAGCGACAAACGTCTCTTCATTGTAGACATGATGAAAAGATTCGAGTTGTGCTACGACATCGAGTCCAACAAAATATTTCTTATACCGGATTTGTTGCCAAAAGATCAACCCAAAAGCATTGAACTTAAGATCGTGCCAGCATTTGAATATCACTACCCTGTTTTACCATCCAGCGTGATCACACGCTTTATCGTCCGCATGAATGAGCACATTGAAAACGATGTTGCTTGGAGAACCGGCGTAGTTCTCAAACTTGGCGAAAACAAAGCAATTGTTGTAGCCGATATTGAAGACAAAAAGATTTCAATCTTTATTGATGGCTTGGAACGCACGCGTCGCGACGCACTCTCAGCGATTCGCTATCAACTCGACGAAATTCATACATCCGTCAAAGGCTTAAATTCCCAAAAGCGCATTCCGATTCCGGAAGCTCCCAACGCCGAACCATTGGATTACGATTATCTACTTCAACTTGAACAAAATAATATCGAGGAATTACCAGTCAAAGACGGCAATCGTCTTGTCATAGTCAACATACGAAAATTACTTAGCGCAGTTGAGAGTGTGTCGAAACAAAAAGAAAGTGCCGCAAAAATAACTAATATCATTATTGGAGGAGGGATTACTAGAAGTAATCTTATTGTGGGCGATGAAAATACTTTATCAAATGTAAATATAGATTTCAGACCTGTATACAACGCAATTGCAAATTCGCCCTATAACGGTACAAAAAAAGCAAAACTCGCTGATAGTGTGAGAGACATTGAAAATGAAGTTGTCAAAGGCGAACATGCTGACGAATCTTTCCTTGCTCGCCGCCTGCGGAATCTAAAAAAGTCCGCGCCCGATATTGCTGAGGTTGCCTTATCTGCTCTTTCTGGTCCCGGTCCCGCAATTAGCACCATTGTCAAAAAAGTAGCAGAAAAGATAAAAGCGGAATCAAGATAAATCTACCCTCTATTCACTACCCACTATTCTCCATTAACCATTTTCCATCACCTATTTCCCATTTCCTATTCCCGACTCCCCGTCCACCAAACTCTGCTAAAATCAATCTATGTCTTCACACATCCAAGCCATCATCTTCGATTTCGGCGGCGTCCTGCTTCAATGGGACCCGCACAAACTTTATAAACGCTATTTCGATCAGCCACAGCAAGTTGACCGATTTCTCAATGAGATCAACTTTTCCACTTGGAATGTTGAACAAGATCGCGGCCGTCCATTTTCAGAGGGCATGGCAATGCTATCGCGTCAGTTCCCGCAATATTCTGATTTGATTTACGCTTATTATGATCACTTCGATGAAACCATTGTTGGTCCAATCAATGGAACAATAGAAATTCTTTACCAACTGAAGCGCGCTGGCCATTCGCTTTACGGGTTGAGCAACTGGTCTGCGGAAACGTATCCGCGCGTGCGGCCGCAATATGATTTCTTCGATCTATTCGATAAGATCATTCTCTCTGGTGAAGTCAAGCTGGTCAAACCTGACCCCGCAATCTTCAATTTGACCTTAAAGAAAATCAATCGCGTCGCTAATGAATGCATATTAATTGACGACTCCGAAGGGAATGTCAACGTGGCAAAAAGAATCGGGTTTGCTACTATTCATTTCAAATCGCCGGAACAATTGAGAGTAGAGTTACTTAAATTGAAATTGTTGTAATTTCGCCTTGGAACATGCAAAGTTATAAGCCTGCTATGTTAAAACTAAATAACAATGCTTCTTCATGCTATAATCTCTCTGAGAAAGAGCTTTCTACAAAAATATAGATCAACAACTAAACGGGAGCATGTGATACATGAAAAAAGATTACGAACTTCTTCTAAATGAGCTGGATCGTCGAAAATCTCAGGTTATTGATTATTTAGTCTCTGATTCCTTCACAAAATCCTTTAAACCCTCACACATGAAAGAGGCAATCTTAAGTTATATATTAGCAGGGGGTAAATCACTAAGACCCGCCATCCTAATGCTATCTTGCGGCGCAGTTAATGGTAATGAAGAGTTAGCATTGCCCGCAGCATCTGCGGTTGAAGTCTATCATACATGGTCATTAGTCCATGATGATATTATCGATCAAGATGCAACCAGGAGAGGACATCCAACAGTTCACACTCAATTTGCAAAAAAAGCGATTGAAGATCTAAATCTGGACGGTCGTGAAGCTGAACATTACGGAGTTTCAATTGGAATTTTAGCTGGTGATGCGCAGCTCGGATGGGCAGTGAGACTGTTATGCGACTTAGAAAAAGTGGGTGTTTCAAGAGAGACGATTTTGGAATTGATGAGAATGCTTACATGGGAAGTTCTAAATACATTAATAGAAGGCGAAACGTTAGATGTTCAATATTCAAAGCTTTCGTTTAACAACGTAAGCGAGGAATTAATATTAGACATGCTCTGGAAAAAAACAGGGATATTATATGAGTTTGCGGGGAGTGCCGGAGCGATGATTGGTCTTAATTCAAAAGATCGAGGTCATCCATGGATAAAATCTATTGGACGTTTTACTTCTCAATGCGGTACAGCTTTCCAATTAAAGGATGATATCCTCGGAATAGTGGGAAATGAAAAAACATTGGGCAAGCCTGTAGGTGCAGATATTAGAGAGGGAAAGATGACCATTATTGTTCACTACGCTTTACGCCATGCAAATACCAAAGAGAGAGAGAAGCTGCTATCTGTCCTAGGAAATTCAGCAGCATCGGACACTGAGATTAATGAGACTATTGAGCTGCTAAAAAAGCTTGGAGGCATTGACAAGACTTACGAACTAGCACAAAAAATAATCTCTGAGGCTATGAAAAATCTTAACAATCTTCCTGCAAGCCAAAACAAGTCACTTCTTAAAGATTGGGCGAATTTCTTAGTAGAACGAGATTTCTAGCCGATCCAAAGTCGAGGTAAATATGTCGAAGCAAAAAATCTACATCAATGCGAGCCCAGACGAGCTTGAGTATGAAAGAGAGTTCGCTTTCACAATCCTCACCAACCTCAATTTCGATCCCTTATTTTCCTATGATTCTAATGCCCAATCTATGGACGGCACCAGTAACATGATTGACAAGTCAGATGTTGTTGTATTTATCCTATGGCGCGAATTTCAGACCACGATGAAGCAAGAATATGCTGAAGCCGTACAAAAGGGTAAGCCAATAGTTCTTTTAGTAAAGCTACTAAAAGAGGGAGAAGTTAGAGATCCAGATTTAACGAAACACCTAGAGGAAATTAAAACACAGGGAAAACTTGGCGTTGCTCCATTCAGCGTTACTCGTCAATTTAGGTATTATAGGAGTCTTTCTGATTTTGAAAAACAAATGATTGCAGGAATAACAGATGAGATAGACAAAAAAAGATCAATGGATATTCAAACAACCAAAACACGTGAGGGTATGTATCAACTGGGCACCAGCATAACTTTGGCAGCTCAGGATCGACTCCTAATTGCACAGCAAACACCTTCAATATTAGTTGGGCCGCGGCAATACAAGGCACCGCCTGATGAGAAAATCGCTTATGAGGCAGATTTCCATGATACAGTGTGGGAATGGATAGAAAGATGCGTTGTAGACAAGTCAAGACAGTGCATTGTACTTTACGATTTACAAGCCATGATAACTGAGGTGCAGGAAAATGGTCTTCAAATGGAGACCAAGAAAAGGCTTTCATCGCTCAAAGAATTTGAGAGAAAATCCGGATACAGATTCAAAATCATTGGCACGCGCGAAAAATATTCCGGGCCATTGGCTATAGGAGACAATTGGCTCGCAATTTGGTTAATGGGCAAATACAATGCTTTTGCAATTTCATTTATAAATAAATCTGTAGCAGACCTGCTTTCAGATGTATTTTATCAATTAGCCAGTACGCCTAAATCTATTTCTGAAAGTATGAGCGAATTGGAAATCTAATTTATGAAGCTAGATGATCCAAATCGAGATGAGTTGCTTACTCAAAAGAAGATACAAGAACGTTATTTAGCACGTATGCAAATCCAATTAGTCAGAGCCGGGACGAACGCTCCTAAGAGTCTGCGCGAAGAAATTGATAAAGTTTAATTAGAGATAAAGCGCTTAGATGATAGACTCTTGGGAAGGAGCGAAAACATAGGCCAAGATAAAAGCACGAAGAAAAAATGGACGGAATGGCTAGTTATATTCGCCGCTGTAATTATAGCTCTTGTATTAATAGGATTAGCAATATATCTAGATTGGATCAACGGTGTTCAAGGGCTAATAATCTCAATTGTCACAGCATTGGTTGCGTGGATAGGAAATAAGATTCTTAGCGGGAGAAAAACCTAATCGTAGGCAAGAACCCATGGGCTGGATCGGCGAAGGCGCGGGACTCGAAGCGACCGGCAAAAGGCTTCGTCCTTTGATGGTTTTATTGATTTGTGCTTCTCATATATCAGAGTGGCTACGCGCTATACCAGCCGCGGCAGCCATTGAACTCGTGCATAATTTTTCACTTGTACATGACGACATTCAAGACAACTCCGACAAGCGCCGCGGCCGCACGACCGTTTGGAAGAAATGGAACATGCCGCAAGCCATCAACGTTGGCGATGCGCTCTTCGTGATTTCCAATCTATCCGTTATGGATTTATCGAAAAATTATCCCGCCGAGATCGTCGTCAAAGCCGCACACATCATCCATGGCGCATGTCTCAATTTGACGCGCGGACAATATCTCGATATGACTTACGAGAACCGTAACGATCTTTCGATTGACGATTATTGAAAGATGATCGAAGGCAAGACTGCCTCTCTGATTTCAGCCTGCACCCAAGTCGGCGCGTTGCTGGGCGGCGTGGACGATGCCGCCCTCGAACAGTATCGGCTCTTTGGCCGGGACCTCGGGCTGGCTTTCCAAGTCCAGGATGACATCCTCGGCATTTGGGGCGACGAAGACTCGACCGGCAAATCCGCGGCGAGCGATCTGGTCGAAGGAAAAAACTCGTT
>JBJKOR010000709.1:0-3246 GCA_046707185.1 Anaerolineales bacterium
ATTTTGTCCCGGCTGTCATCTTACTTAGTGTTATTGAGTTTTGGCAGGGTTATACTCTCCTTGCTCGCAAATCAGGCGCTGCTCGCAAGTTATATATCAGTGCGGGAATCTTTTTAATGTTGGTGTCAGTCGCCGTTGGTATTTTATTGGCATTGTCTGCCAATGCCGCGGAATTTCAAAGGTTTAATCCTGTTTTGTGGGAACATATGCGCCATCTGTTCTCAGGCTAAACGAACTGGCAAATTGATCATCATTGATCACACAACTGAGCAATCCGTATTATTGATCTGCAAAAAAGACTTTTCTCCAAGGAATCCATCCGAGACGACTGCTATCATGAAATCGGAAAGAAAACACTTACCTTTAATTTTCGGAAATAAATTCAAATCTCGTCGAGCCTCGATTCTGATCTTCCTTGCCATCTTGTTAGTGCTGGTTGCTTATGTGTGGCTCGTCAGTTATGGGACATGGACCAAGGGGCCTACAATCGGTAATTATTACAACCAGCTTGCGAATGCGTTTGAAGGGAGGAGTTTGTTCCTCGAAGCGAAGCCGCCGCGTGCTCTATTGGCGCTTCCTGATCCATACGATCCAAACGCAAGAGCGGGAATCGATTATCCGAAAGATGTTTCCCTCTATGACGGCAAATTCTATCTTTACTTTGGACCGACCCCAGCGGTTCTCATGGCAGGCGTGAAGCTGTTGGGCTTCGATGCCAATCTCGGCGATCAGGTTCCCGCTTTTGTATTTGTTTGTGGGATCTTTCTGTTTCAATCTCTTCTGATCTTGAAAATATGGCGGCGCTTCTTTCGACAGATTTCCGGCTGGATCGTTGCGATCTGTATCGTCTTCAGCGGTTTGATATCTCCCTTTACCTGGATTCTTCCCCTGTTGAGGGTTTATGAGGCGGCAGCGACCGGCGGACAATTCTTCTTTATCGCCGGGTTTTATTTTATTGTTTTGGCGCTGGACCAGAAATCAGTTTCAAAGAGGAATATCTTCTTTTTGGTCAGTGGAATTTCATGGACGCTGTCCATCGGTTCGCGTCTGACGCAGATTCTGCCCATCGGTTTTATGGTTCTCATGATCGCCTTCCTGCTGATCCGGTCATATCGAGGAGACAAAAGCCTGCCTAAAGCAATCCTGCCGATGGAGTTGCTTGGAAGTCCGATTGTGCTGGGACTCGCGCTTTTGGGACGCTATAACTGGCAGCGCTTCCATTCCATTTTTGAGTCGGGTCTTTCCTACCAGTTGGCGGGTCCGGACTTGGAGCGCTATCGCAGCGTTCTGTTTTCGCCGCTTTATATCCTGCCCAATCTCTATAATTATCTAATCGTGTCGCCGCGCCAACTTGGTAAATTCCCATTTCTGGCCGCGGTAAGGGGAAATGGCGCGGCCATATTCTCTTTTATTAAATTGCCGGAGGCGTATTACACTACGGCGCTGACCGGCCTGCTCTTTAGTACGCCGTTTGTTTTGTTCGCAGGGATTTGCATCGTTTCACTATTGTTCAAGAAAGCCGTCTCGTTGACTCCAGTTGCGCAGGCCGAGGATGTCTTTCTATTCAAATGGTTAAGTACCAGCTTACTCGGCTCTGTGTTCTTTGCATTTGCCCCGTTCCTTGCTTTCTTCTGGGCGACTCCGCATTATCAAATAGATTTTGTGCCGGCTCTTATTGTGCTTAGCATTATCGGATTCTGGCAAGGCTATCTGTTTTTGAAGCAGCATTCCTTTGTTCTTCAAAGATTGTATCTGGTGACCGGAATTATATTAATGGTTGCTTCGATAGTCGTTGGTATCTTGTTGACCTTCTCCGCTCACGCCGCGAGTTTTCAAAAGTTGAATCCTGTTGTGTGGGATTATTTGGTCAAGTTGTTTGCACGCTAAACGTATTGCGGACAGACGAAGCATGTATGAGTTTTTGGCGTGAGGTCATTATAATACGCAGGTGATGTATAATTTCATCTATGTCGGAACGCGAATTTCTGATTTATCTTGACCCCGAAACTCGCTTGTCTCGCTATAGACATTATCATGTTTCGCGAGGCAGAAGAATCACAGAGTTTCGGATTCAACTTGAAGTCTACGCCGAGGAAGAATGGCATCCTGTTGTGCGATATGATTCTGCTCACGGTAAGGCGCATCGCGACATCCTTCATTTCGATGGCACGCAAACTAAAGATTGGTTCGAAGGATACTCCATCGAAGAAGTTCTTACGATTGGACAAAAGGATATTATGGAGAACTGGCTTGCTTATCGCAAGCAGTTTCTCAAGGAGATGAAAGGATGAATGAATTTTATCGGGCAAAATTCAATGAACTGTTTGCTGAGTTTACTCGTTATCTGATAACACATCCTGACTTTGGCGAAGATATTCCTAAAAGTGCAGAAGTGATATTACTTGACCGCGCTGACCCAGGTTATACAAACTATATTCTCAAGACCGCGCCGAAGAAAGGCGTAGTGTTCATTGATGTAGGCAAACTAGCTCCCATTCGTTCGCGGATGCGGAAACCGAAGATCATTTCACGCCCACCGGCGATCATTACTGGTTAGAAGACAATTTGCTCTTGAATTCAATTTCAAGGGCAAGTTCATTTTGCTCAAACGAAGTGTGTGTGAGTTTTTGACATGAGGGGATTATAATGCAGGGAATAAGCGAGTTCCATTTGCAAAGCTCAGTGAACTGCTTCTGGTAGCTTGCACTCAATTTCTCCAAGACGCTGACGGTAGATACAGAAATAATCTTATAATCAGAGCAATATCAAATCGGTTTTGTGGGAACAGGCAAACATTAACATGATAGAAGTTGTTCTTGACACAAACATATATTCGAGCGACTCATTACGCCGAACCGCAAGATTCAATGCGCTAGTTCGGCTTGCCAAGTCAGGGAAGTTGAGATTGCATATCCCTTATATTGTTCAAAAAGAATTTCTGTCGCAACAAACAGAGCAATTCGAACAATGGACAAATTCAATAAACAATGGGCTTGTTGAACTTCAACGCAGAACATCACCAACCTTAGTCAAGAAATTAGATGAAGTAAAAGAAAGTTTTTCAAAAATTCAGGATGCTCTGGTTTCACACCCGACTCTTGATTTTGCCGAATGGGTAAATGAGATTGGCGGAATAGTACATCCAATATCAGAGACACATGGAGCAAAAGTAATTGAAGATTACTTTGAGGGAGTTCCGCCTTTTAAAAACAAGAAGAGTCGGCTTGATATTCCAGACTCTTTCAT
>JBJKOR010000710.1:0-7919 GCA_046707185.1 Anaerolineales bacterium
GCTAACCGCTGCCCCCAAGAAAGGCGGGCGGCGGACGCTTGAAGATATTATCCACTGGGATATATGGTGACAGCTTATGCAAGCCCGGCGAAATAATCGGTCTTGATCTGAAAACTCAAAACTCCCAGCTTGTGTAACGTATCTCGCAGTGAATCCACCATGCCGCGCGGACCAGAAATATAGAAGATGCAATTCCGGTAATCCGGTACAGCAGATTTTATCATTTGCGGCGTGATGCGCCCGACTTGACCTTTCCAGTCAGCAGGCAGGTTATCGTTATCTGTGACCGAATAGATGGTTTTGATGCCTAATTCAATTTGCGCACGATCAAAGACATCCTTATAGACAAAATTATTGGCCGCGGGCGCCGTGTAAATCAGTGTAAGCGGTCTGCGCTGTTTATTATCCAATAGATTCTTGATCATGCTGCGAAACGGCGTAACGCCGATTCCGCCTGCAAGAAGCACCACTTTTTGATTCAGATCGTCCGGCAGAACAAAATCACCGGACAATTGAGCAGCGATAATTTCCGTGTCCTTTTTCATCGCAAGCATGGCCTGCTTGAATGAGCTGGATTTTTTATTGAACTTGACCCCCAGACGCAGAACGCGTTCGGTGGGTGCAGAAGCAAGCGTGAAGAAACGGCGGTTGCCGCGGCTATCGACTTCGGGATGGGCCAGCGTCCACTCCATATACTGGCCGGGGACAAAGGCAAACCGGCGCGGCGCGGAAAAGACAAATTCGTACACATCCGAAGCCAGGCGATTCCTTTCCTTGAGCTTGAGTACCAATTTATCCTTCGAGCTGACGAGGTACGAGAAGATGTTCCCGATCAAAATAGCGACTTCGGGCGTTATATAAAACCCATCGAAGTGAAATTGCGGGGTGAAGAGAAAACCGACCAGTGCGCCGTATACAATTCGCCAGCGCCGCGTCGGCGGAGTTGTGAGCGGCTCGGTCAGGATGATGAATGCGAAGAACAACAAAGGCGAATACAGAATCATCTTTTCGGTGGACGAGATGAAACCAGTGCCGGTGAATAGACTCGAAAAGAAGATGGTGACAACAGACGCGATCAGGAAACTGAACACCATATCGAAGCGCCCAAGTTTGCGGACGACCAGCAAACCGCCGACAATGACAAACGCCAGCATCGCGCCTGAACCCACCCACCAACTCGCAGATTGATTGATCGCAAAGTAGGTCAGTGCCACGGCAAACGCCGCGGGATTAAACAAATGTTTTCCCTTGATCGCCACAATGTACTTGGAAGCATTCGCCAGGATCGCGGCCCAGAACAAAAACCATAGATCGTTATAAGTTTGGATCGGCGTAATGATGAGGGAAAGGATCAAGGCCGTGATGTAAACGGATTCCACGTTAGCGGGCACGCGGAAAATCCGGGAAAAGATGTAGTTCGTAATGGCGGAGACTGCCAGTAAAAATGCCACAGAGGCAATCAAAGCGAAGGGGTCCGCAGTTGGGGACCCGGCATTTACGACAAGCCCAACCAAAAGTAAAAAGATCAAATAATAGAGCACCAGCCGATACATCGTGATGCGATTGAGCTGGTTATCAATAAATCGAATCATGAAATTACATACCTCACAAAATCTGTGGTAAATGTTGCTTGTTTATCTTTGTCGATCATATAGCCTTCGAAGCCCGGCAGAGATTCGATGAAGTCGATGCCGGAGCGCCCCATGGCAAACGCGGCGGTGGCGAAACGGTCCGCTTCGTACACATCCGGCCCGATCACGGTCAGGCTCATAACGTCGGTGATTTCCTGCCCCGGATTCATCGGGTTGTAGATATGTTGGCCGCGTACATACGTGCCCGAAGTGGCCACGCCGCAATCGCTGACCGCCACCACTTTGACGATCTCATCCATGTTGAATGGGTTGCGGATTCCGATCCGCCACTTCCCGCCCTGAGCGTTTTTTCCACAGACCTGAACATCGCCGCCGGCGTCCACGTAGTAATTCTCGAAACTTTTCTTGCGCAGAATCTCGGCGGCGTTGTAAATCGCCCAGCCTTTGACAACTCCGGATGGATCGAACTTGCCGTTGTGATGAATGTCAAAGTATCCGTTCGATTCGCGGCGGGTTTGTTCGGCAAGCTGAAAGATGAGTTGCAAATCCTCGCTGGCCTCATCCAGCTTCAGGTCGCCGCGATTGATGCGGGAAATTTCGCTGGCATCTTTATACGTGCTGAACTTTTCATCCACATAAGCGAAATAATCAAAAACTTCAGCGAAGTTCGACTCGTTGGCTGTTGGTTCCACGATTTCCACTGTAACCGGCATGCCCATCAGAATGCGCGTCTGCTTCACAACTCAACGGGCCTGGGCAAGCGCCGACTGCAGGGACATCGCGAAGCCTTCACTGGTGAGCGTGGCACCGGAGATCAAATTCACATTGGCGGATTGCGCCTGGATCGCTTCCTGTTGAAGATACGGCATCGCAATCGAGTTGATGCGCTGGGATGTGCGGCGATCGTTCGGATATTGCAGGAATTGCACCGTTGTGATTTTTCCGCTCTGAACCGTAGCCTGGATTTGCACCAACCCGTAGTTCACATCGATCGTCTGGCCAGTAAACGTCCCATTTTTATAACCGTTCGTGCTGGAAGAACCGGAGCTGGCTACCGGAGCCTGCGTGGGCGCACTGGTCGCCGCGCTTGCAGCCGACGAGCTGGCGGTTGTGTTGTTTGCTGAATTGGGACTGGTTGCCGCATTGGAAGCAACAGTTCCTCCCGAAGAACCGGCTGCATCGGCACCAGCACCGGAGGTCGACGCGGCAGAAGCGGATGCCGAACTGGTGTTGGTGAAATGCTGATCAATGGCATAAGCAATGAAAGCGAACACCACAAAGGCAGATAGGAAAAACTTCTTGACTACTTGGTTGAAATTGAATGTAGAACTGGATCGTTTTCTTGACATGGGCTACCTCTGGCGAAAGTTATTAGCAAAATGGTAGCACAGCCAGATGACAGAAAGATGAAAGGAAAATGTGGTTAAAAAGCTTGGTCTCATGACTTTCATCCATGTTTATCTTCATTTTTCTGTGGTTTAATTCAGCACATGGACCCCTCTCTCAACCCTTTTCTCAATCCCAATGGCGTTGTCATCGTGGGTGTATCCACCACACCCGAAAAACTTGGCTACGGCGTCGCGCGCAACTTGACTCAAAGCGGATATCGAGGCGCGATCCATTTCGTCAGCCAGAAACAAGGCGAGCTGTTCGGGCGTCCGATTTATACCGATCTCGCCCAAGTCCCTGAGCCTGCGGATTTGGCGATATTGGTCGTCCCGAATAACGCCATCCCCACTGCAATCGAATCATGCGCAAAGCGCGGTATCCACGCCGCGATTATCCTCTCGGGAGGATTTCGCGAAATCGGTGCGGAGGGCGCGGCGCTCGAAGCGCAATGCGTTGAGATCGCCCATAAGAATCATGTGCGGCTGATCGGCCCGAATTGTATTGGGATCATCGATACGCACCTTCCACTCGATACCACTTTTCTCCAGCCGCCGATGCCCGTCGCAGGCGGTATTGCGCTTGCCTCGCATTCGGGCGCCATCGCCGATGCGATCATCGATTGGTCACGGCACCAAGGTTTTAGCTTTTCGCAGATCGTCAGTCTCGGCAACCAGGCCGATGTCAACGAAACGGATGTGCTTCCGCTTCTTGCCGAGAACGAATACACGCGCGTCATTGTGTTGTATATGGAAAGCGTTACAGATGGAGTTCGATTTGTTAAGGTTGCCCGCGAGGTGACTCAACACAAGCCGGTCCTCGCACTAAAAAGCGGACGCTTCGAGGCCGGACAGAAAGCGGCTGCCTCGCATACGGGAGCCTTGGCCGCGTCTGACATTGCCTTCGACGCAGCATTTTCCAAAGCCGGAGTTTTCCGCGCCGACACCGTCGAGCAGATGTTCGATTGGGCACGCGCGCTGGAACATTGTCCATTACCTCGGCCTCGATATGCCGCTGGTCGAGTAGTTCAAAGCAAAGCGAATGAACGTATCGAGACCCAACGGCTACTCGACCAGCGCGTTGCCATATTAACCAACGCTGGCGGCGCAGGCGTCATTGCTGCGGATGCTTTGGAAATTAACGGCATGCGACTCGCAAAACTTAGTGATGCGACTGAAAAAGCCTTGACTTCCATACTTCCACCCGCCGCCGGGATTCACAACCCAGTTGACATGCTGGCCTCCGCCTCGCCAAAAAATTACGCCGATTGCCTGAAATTATTGCTGGATGACCCCAACGCGGATTCAGTCATGGTCATTCTGCCTCCCCCACCGATGTTCACCACTGAATCCGTGGCCGATGCCATCATTCCGATCATCCAAGCCTCGCAAAAGCCGATTGTAGTTGCCTTGTTGGGATCAGAATTAACAGCCATAGCTTTTGAACGATTCAATCAAGCCAACGTTGTGACATACCCATTTCCAGAACGTGCCGCCTCAGCGTTGGGAATATTATCAAGGCGCGCGGAATTCCTTGACCGTGGACCGTGGACAATAGACCGTACCGTACGTCGTCCATCGTCTACCGTCTATTCTTCAACGGATGAAATGCTTTCCGCATACAACATTCCGGTTGCGCCCATCAAACTTGCGCGGGACGAATCCGAAGCCGCGAGAATCGCTAAAGAACTTGGTTTCCCGGTTGTGATGAAAATCGCCTCGCCGGATATTTTGCATAAGTCGGATATTGGCGGCGTGTTATTGAATATCAAAACAGAAGCTGAAGCTCAAAGTGGCTATGCGCTGCTAATCGAGCGTGCGAAGAATGCCAAGCCCAACTCAAAGATCGACGGCGTTCACATCCAACGGCAAGTCGAAGGCGAACAGGAAGTCATCGTTGGCATGGTACGCGATCCATTATTCGGTCCGCTGATGATGTTCGGCTCGGGCGGCGTCGAAGCGGAAGGGCTCAAGGATGTGGCCTTCGCTTTGGGGCCCTTGAGTCCGCTCGAGGCGGAAGAGATGATGCGTAAAACCTGGGCGGGGAAAAAACTCAACGGGTTCCGAAATATCCCGGCCGCGGATAAATCCGCAGTGCAAGATATCTTAATTAAATTATCGCGGCTCGCCGAAGATCATCCGGAGATTCAAGAAATCGAGGTCAACCCGCTGCGCGTGTTATCGAAAGGCGCGGTTGCGGTAGATGTTCGGATGTCATTGCGGGCGCCGGTCGAGTAAAGCGATTGTTCTTCTCGCTTGTATCGAGACTAGGCGACTGCGTAGCTTGCCGCAGGCGATGCCTTCGGCAAGCAATCTCCTCAAACAAACAACTGATTGTTACATGAGACTGCTTCTCGAAGACTCGCAACGACATTTGATTTTCTCATCTTTGTATGGTTAAATCTGCCGCATGTTATCCCGACGTGACTTTATAAAATTAAGCGGTGCCGCGTTATTATCCACCGCTTTTAGCAGATGGAATCTGCAGGGCAATAACCTGGCCTCCCCACCCATTGTTTATCATGGCAGCCGGAATCATCATTCCATCGCGCTGACTTTCGACGATTGCTGGCATCCCGAAGTGCTCGAACAATTGAACGAAATTGCCGCACCGTACCCGAATATCCATTTCACGTTCTTCGCGGTCGGCGACGCGCTGCAAATCAACGAAGTCAAGGACCCGGGAATTTGGCGGCGGCTTATCAGCCGCGGTCATGAGATCGGTTATCACACCATGCATCATTATGATGCGAACATCATGTCGGCGAACAGCATGATTGCCGATTTCGATCAATGGATGGGGGTATTGCATCAGGTAATGGGATTCGAGCCAACAGTACATTTTGCCAAGCCGCCCTACGATGACATCAGTACTTCCTTCAAAGCTCTGTGCAGTGAACGCAATCTGGTGTTGACCATGTACTCCATCGGCTATGAAGGTACAACGGTGACTGATGGTTTAAACGCCGCGGCCCATACACAGAACGGCGACATCGCCCAGATGCACACTTATCAAGACCCGGCAAAGGGACGACTCGACGCGGCGATCTCAGCGCAAGTCATCCCGTATCTTTTTGAACAAGGCTTTAGTTTGGTAACAATGACGAAGCTTTACGATGATCTTTTGCTGGAGCAGAACAATTCCAATGGCTGCGATATTGGGAGTGGCGAATCGCTGACGCGCACGTGCATAGAGTGACATGTCATTGCGAGTGCTGGTCGAGCAGTGCTGAGCCTGTCGAAGCACGTATCGAGACCAAGCATGGCAATCTCAAGTAACAATCGACTGAATGTGTGAGGAGATTGCCGTGCGCCTCGGTCTCGACCCTGAAAGGGCGCAGGGCGTTACATGGCGCCTTGCGCCACACTCGACCAGCGGCGCTCACAATGACATTACATATTTTCCAACTCTTTCAAAAACTTTTCCTTATTTGCCGAGCGCGCCGTCTTTCCACTCGACGTTTTCAGAATCCATTTCGGCCCAACGACTTTGACATGGCGCAAGGCAATGGCCGAATTCTTGGTCACGTGCTGACGGATCGCGTCAGCGATCTTTTCCTGCTCTGCGGCATTTTCTGAATTCACTTCCGCGATAATGACCACATCTTCCGTCCCGGCTCCATCGTTGAAAACGCCGAACGCCACCGAACGTCCCGCATGAACGCCGGCCACTTCATAGGTCAGCGATTCCAAATCCTGCGGATACACGTTCTTCCCGCCGACAATAATCATGTCCTTCTTGCGTCCCGAAATAAACACCTCGCCTTCCGAGATATAACCGTAATCGCCGGTCAAATACCAACCATCGAGAAACGCTTTTTTCGTGGCGTCGTCGCGGTTGTAATAACCAGTCAACATGCAATCGCTTTTCAAAGCCACTTCGCCGATTTTTTTCTCTGCTACATCCTGGCCATGTTCATCCAAAATGCGGAGGCGCGTATTCGATAACGGTTTGCCGGACGACATCATCTTCATCGCCGGATGGCCGTTGATTGGTGAACGCGCCACGCGCTCGACCATAAACGCTTCCCGGTCAATCTCCTCGACTTTGGGCGGGCTCGACAAATCGGTCTGCGTCACGCCGAACACGTTTTCCGCCATGGCATACGAACATTGCAGCGCTTCTTGTCTCAAGCCATAGGATTTGAAGCGCTCATAAAAAGCCTGGTGACTCTCGAAGCGCACCGGCTCCGAACAATTGATGATCGCCCGCCACGATGACAAATCCACGCCTTCGAGATTTCGGTCGCGGATTTTCTGTGCACAAAAATTGAAGGCAAAATTCGGCAGCCATGACAGCGTGCCTTTGTATCGAGAAACGGATTGCATCAACTTATAGGGCGCACGCACCCAATCGAATGGCGAACTCAACACCAATGAAACGCCGGAAAGAATCGGCATTAGGAATCCAGCAATCAACCCCATGTCGTGATACAGCGGCAACCACGAGACAATCACATCGCTTTCATTCAAGCTCAAAGCGCGGCGATAGGCCTCGAGTTGATTGAAGACTGCTTGATGTGATAATGCCACGCCCTTTTGCAAACCGGTCGTTCCCGATGAATGTTGAAGCAGAACGATATCGTCAGCATTACGCTTCATCCCGGGCAAGGAATCAAAGTCCGGATCGGATTGCGCTTCGAGCTGATTCGTCAAGATAAGCGAGCGAACCGAATCGCCGTCCTTCAACGCCCCGCGCACCTCGGACTCAAATTCGGGATAGGTCACCATGGCCGTCGGCTTGGTCACAGAAATCAACGCGGTCAAGTCGGAACGATAACGTTCGGGCGCAAGTTTCTCCGTCAGGAAGGGCATGATGGAAGGAATGGCACCATGTAAAATCGCTCCCCAAAACGAATAAATCAAATCTTCGCCATGCTGAAGAATCAGGATCACCACTTCGCCAGGCTTGATTTTTTCACGCGCGTAAGTTTGAGCATAC
>JBJKOR010000711.1:0-3464 GCA_046707185.1 Anaerolineales bacterium
ACAACTCTTTTGGATGAGTTTGTGGGCATGCCTGGCATCGTTCGACCGATATGCGGGTTTGGCCCTGGTCGTAAGCGGCGCACTCTTTCTAGTGTATTTTCTGCGCAAGGATTTCGTAACTGGAATAATCAAAGCAGCCCTTTTTTCGATCTCCGGCCTGCCGTTACTCTTGTGGAGTTTCTTCCATAATTATCAGTTAACCGGCAGGTTGTTTGGCTCTTATGGCGCCGCCAGCGTCACAGGCAATTTATATTCATCAGCTGAAAAGGTGTTGTACTGGTTTATCCCTTATAGCGTGATCAGAGTTGCAACGCCTTTTGGTTTATTTGGCCTTATCCTGCTGGTCTTAGTGCTTCTGAATTTAAAAGAACCATCGAGATGGAAGAAATGGCTCCAAAGGATTCTCGGCGACTCTCATATTTCCAGTTTGATCTTCTTTCTTGTCTATCTTGTCGTATTGATTGCCAATACAAGCTATATCGACACTCGGGATTTATACTTTGAGCGCTACCATATCATTCTGCTTGTGCCCCTGCTGATCCTATTCTTCGCAGTATATGATGAACTTATTCCACCTCCGCGGGAAAGCGCCAAATCGAGATTCAAAGATGTTGTCTTGCTGGCAGTCTTTGCCATTTGGCTGGTCTATCCATTCTCAAGGATTCGGGAAGATGAAAATCATATCCAGCAACGGGGCGGACCTGAGTACAACCGCTATAACTTCGCAGATATAACGCATTCCACCTTTCTGACAACGGCAGACAGTCTGCCCACGGAGCAGCCGGTTTACAGCAATTATGAGGCCGCCGCGTGGTTTTACCTGCGCAGGGACATTACCAGCATTCCGAGAGTGGATCCCAAAACCGACCAATGGGACGCAAGCAGTCTGCAGAGATTCCGGAATTCGATCACTGCATCCAATGGCGGCTCTCTCGTATGGTTCAACACCATTGGTTATAGAGACAACCTTCCAAGCCTGAAGCAACTACAAAGAGTAGCCAAAATGGAGCCAGAGTTTACGAGCGAGATCGGAGATATCTATCGCATCCAGCCGCTCGCGCCATAACCAAGTTGACGCCTAAAGGGGTGGATGATACAATCTCGCCCGTTCGATAAAGCAGCGCTTTCCGCCGCGATATCGTTTGCTCGCCCCCATCGTCTAGCGGCCCAGGACGAAGCCCTCTCAAGGCTTAAACAGCAGTTCGAGTCTGCTTGGGGGCACAAACCGCCGATAACAGGCGGTTTTGCTTTTAAGCACCCATTGAACCAGCGATGAATGAAGATGAATTCAATCCGGGGTTGTGAACAAGCAAATACGAAATTTTCATAATGCTATAATTCCTTTTATGCAATACGAAACCATTCATGATCTTTCCATCCCGAAGATCGGATTTGGGACCTGGAGCATCGGCGGACAATCCAATCCCGATCCATCGCTTGACGCCGATTCGATGGCTGCCCTGCATGCGGCAATCGAATGCGGATATATCCACTTCGACACTGCCGAATCGTACGCGGACGGTCATTCAGAAGAATTAGTCGGGCGCGCATTATACGAATCGGGACTCGCACGCGAAAGCTTCTTCATCACCACAAAAGTCTCGCCGGAACATTTCGGTTATGCCAATCTCCTCAGTTCCTGTGAAAAGAGCCTCCAGCGGCTCAAGATGGATTACATCGACCTATATCTTCTTCATTGGCCGCGCGTGGCGATGAATTTGGAAGAGATCTTTCGCGCCATGAACAAACTCGTGCGTGACGGCAAGGTTAGGCATGTCGGTGTCAGCAATTTCAAGATGGAGACGCTCAAGAAGTCATGGAAGTTTTCCGATGCACCAATTTTGACCGATCAGATTCCGTATAGTGTTCCCGATAAACGTTATATCAAAAACGGAACTATCGAATATTGTCAGCAAAATGACATTCTCGTCACAGCCTACTCGCCGGTTAAATTTAGAAGGATCAACGCAGACAAAAATTTGAACGCCATTGCCAAAGCGCATTCCGCTACAACGCATCAGATCGCGCTGGCTTGGCTGGTCAATCAACCGCGCGTGATCACCATTCCAATGTCGTTTAACCCAAAGCATATCAAAGAAAATTTCGACGCGGCGGATATCGAATTGACTGCTGCTGAAATGGATCAACTGAACAGATTGGGATGATCCAACTTCTTATGCCTTATCCCCTTTTTAAATGAAACTGCAATCGCAAAGCGTTCCAAAAAGAATCGAAAAGGAAGAAGAGCAAACCGATGAAGGCCCGCTATATCGCGTCATCATCCACAACGACAATGTCACGCCGATGGATTTCGTGATCGATATTTTGATCTTGGTCTTCATGCTGCCCGTCGCGAATGCTGCATACGTCATGTACACCGCGCATCTCAATGGCAGCGCGTATGTCCAAACATTGCCAAAGTCCGAAGCGCAAAAACGAATCAATAAAGCACACTTTGCAGCGCGGCTCAAAGGTTATCCGCTGCGATTTACCATCGAGCCGGAATAAATTTGTTTTCTCACGGATTGCACTGGCCAAAAAGCGAACGATCACCAAAGCGGAAAATGAACGATGGTTACAAGCCACGATAAAAATAATGGATGCGTCTGCACGACAAACAGCCCCCACAAAATGCCGAGGAGAAACCCCGCCGCGACATCGGACACATAATGGACTCCCATCGCGACGCGCGCCAGCGCCACAAGCGGCGCCCAAACCCATAGAATCAATGCGGCCCACCCCGGACCCAGACCGGCCGCGGCCACCGCGATCATGAACGCACGCGCGGCATGACCTGACGGAAACGAATGCGGATCGGTGTTGCGATAGATACCTCCCCACTCCCCTTCGGGCCGACGCCTGCGAATCATGAATTTGAGTGACATCACCAACGCGGCCAGTATCGAAATACCTACAAGCTCGATGAGCGCCCACTGTTTCCAAAAGCTGTTCGCAAACCACCAAAGAATAACCAACGCCGCGCCCCAAAACCAAGAGTCGCCGGAATGGGCAAAGAAGATGGCAACATCGCGAAGTGCGCCGGGCTTTTCCGCCACGCGTAATCGGTCCGACCAACGCGCATCGAGTTTGAGAAGAGTGGTGAGATTCATTGTCGATTCAAACAACATGTCACTCTGAAATCAAGAGGTCTCAAATTGCTTGAGACTCTCCGGGCTTTTCCAGAGTGACATGTTTCTTCAAGAAACTTTATAGGCTATTTCGTTTTGGTCTTTGCAGCAGATTTCTTTGCAATGGTTTTCTTGGCGACCGCTTTTTTTGCAACGGCCTTCTTCGCCACCGCTTTTTTCCCAGTCGCAGATTTCCTTTCCGCCGCAGGCTTTTTTCCTGACGCAGACCGTTTCTTGACTGGCGCGGACTTGGCGTGACTTTCAAAGTCAGCACGCATCATTTCCAATTGATTCGGTTTATCGACATCCATGCAAGGTTCTGCATAAGGCCAGACG
>JBJKOR010000712.1:0-3823 GCA_046707185.1 Anaerolineales bacterium
ATACGGATCGTGCAACCTATTCTCTGCCGAATCGATTCGATCCGGTCACAGCCCAACCACGTGGCGGCTATGAACAAGGTGTAGCTGTGATGCACCAGCAAATTCTGCAAGGCAAAGCAGTGCTGGCAGTTTTCGCGGGCGGAGAACAATCCTCGGGGCCGGACGCCGCGTACTTGGCTCAAGGTCTAAATCCGGTCAGCAAATCTGGCACGGGCATTGTGTACGGCGCGCCATAAGAGGTTTGATGAAAATTCAAGAAAAGTTCGATTTGAAAGACCGAGTGGCAGTTGTCACCGGTGGGGGAGGTTTGCTCGGTGCGGAGTTTTGCAAGACACTGGCTGAAGCAGGCGCGTCGGTGGCGGTTGTTGATTTGAATATCGAAGCCGCGAACAAAATCGCAGATGCTTTGACCAAAGATGGATACCGTGTCAAAGGCTTTGGCGTTGACATCACCAAACCGGATTCCGTTAAAGGATTTGTCGCTTCGCTTCTCTCCGACTTTGAGCGGCTCGACATCCTCGTGAATTCCGCGGCCCTCGATCCGAAGTTCGACCCCGATGCGGCATCAAAGGGCATCGCGCCCGGCAACTTCGAAGATTATCCGCTCGCAGATTGGAATGCGGCGCTGAACGTGAATCTCACAGGTATGTTTTTGATCACGCAAGCCTGCGTCAAGCCGATGATCGCGCAAGGCAAGAAGGGCAGCATCATCAACATCTGCTCGACGTATGGCTTGAACGGCCCCGATCAACGCATCTATGTCAAAGATGGAAAACGCGTTGCTTTCAAACCTGTTTATTACACCGTAACCAAGGCGGGCGTGCTGGGCTTTACCAAATATCTCGCGGCGTATTATGCAGAGACGGAAATTCGAGTCAACGCGTTGACGCCCGGCGGTGTGTACAATAATCATGAAGAATATTTCGTGAAGAATTATTCTGCCAAAACCATCCTTGGACGCATGGCGCGCAAGGATGAAATGAACGGCGCGTTGCTATTCCTTGCATCCGATGCATCCTCATATATGACGGGAAATAACCTCGTTGTGGATGGTGGATGGTCGGCGTGGTGACAATGATTGTCGGGGCGGACCTATGTGTTCGCCTAGGGCAGACAACGCAGGTCTGCCCCTACGGGAAATAATAATGGTTGATGTATTGGCTATCATTCCTGCGCGTGGCGGCTCGAAAGGCATCCCGCGCAAAAACATTCGGGACTTCGCCGGCTATCCGTTGGTGGCATGGAGCATCGCAGCGGGCAAACAATCGAAATTGGTGACGCGCATCATTGTTTCGACAGATGATGAAGAAATTGCATCCGTGGCGCGTGAATATGGAGCCGAAGCGCCTTTCCTTCGTCCCGCTGAACTTGCTCAGGATAACTCTCTCGATTTGCCTGTCTTTGAACATGCGCTCCAATGGTTGAAGGAAAACGAAAGTTACCAGCCGGATGTGGTTGTTCAACTGCGTCCCACCTCGCCGATTCGTCCGCCCGATTGTGTGGATAATGCCGTCCAAATTCTGTTGGATCATCCAAGCGCGGATTGCGTGCGCGGCGTTGTGCCTGCTGGACAAAATCCGCATAAGATGTGGCGCATCCCAAAGCAAGACGGACCGATGACTCCATTATTGGAAGTCCCCGGCATTGACGAACCCTATAACGCGCCGCGTCAGACTCTGCCGCAGATCTATTGGCAGACCGGCCACATCGACGCAATCCGCATTTCGACCATTCTCAAAAAGCATTCGCTCACCGGAAATAAAATTTTCCCGCTTATCATCGATCCGCGTTACACAGTGGACATCGATAATCTTTCGGATTGGGCCAAGTATGAAGCCGTAGTTTATTCAGGAACGTTGGATATGGTTTCGCCCGGCAAGAAGCACCGCCCGATGCCGGAAAAAATCAAGATGATCATCACCGATTTCGATGGTGTGATCTCGGATGGACGCGTTTGGACGGATGAAAACGGCAAGGAAACGGTGGCCGCTTCGAGGTCCGATTCGATGCGGATTCGTCAATTGCGTGAACTTGGCATCGAAGTCATGATCCTTTCATCGGAAGTCAATGATGTCGTCAAAGCGCGTGCAAGCAAAATGGGTATCGAAGCAATTCACGGTTTGGCATTGAATGGAAAAGGCGAGGCGCTCGAGAAATTCTTATCTGAAAAGAATCTCGATCCATCACAAATCGTTTATCTCGGCAACGACTTCAACGACCTGCCATGTTTTGAAATTGCAGGCTGGTCGGTGGCAGTGGCCGATGCGTATCCCGAAGTGCTGCGCGCCGCGGATCATGTTTTATCCACGCGCGGCGGTTATGGCGCGTTGAGAGAACTATGCGATTTAATTCTAAATAGACCTGACAGGTTTTAAAAACCTGTCAGGTCTTTGAGGAGATAAAATGGCTCGTGAAATAAAAATTGGGAATCGAATGGTCGGCGACGGGTATCCGGCGTTTGTCATTGCCGAAATTGGAATCAATCATAATGGCGATATCGAAATCGCCAAGCAGATCATCGAGGCCGCCGTTCACGCCGGCGTGGATGCGGTCAAATTCCAGAAACGCACGCCGGATGTCTCGACGCCGGAAGCGCAAAAATCGCAGATGCGCGAAACGCCATGGGGTTATATCCCTTATATTGATTATCGTCACAAAGTGGAATTTATTGCTGAGCAATATCACGAGATCGATGTTTTCTGCAAAGAAAAAAACATTCCATGGATGGTTTCCGTGTGGGATGAACCCGCGGTGGACTTCATGGAAAAATTCGACACGCCTGCATACAAGATTCCGTCTGCGTCTCTTACGGACCATGAATTATTGAAATATGTCCGCAAGACCGGAAAGCCGATCATCATCTCGACCGGCATGTCCACCATGGAGCAGATTCGCAAAGCGGTGAAAGCCGTCGGCGAGGAGAATCTCGTCATCATGCACTGCACCAGCACTTATCCGTGTGAGCCGGAAGAATTGAATCTCAAGATGATCGAAACGCTTCGCAAGGAATTTCCAGACACACCGATTGGATATTCGGGTCACGAAGTCGGGTTGGTTCCATCCGCGATTGCGGTTTCGCTAGGCGCGTGCATGGTGGAAAGACACATGACGTTGGATCGTGCCATGTGGGGCAGCGACCAGGCCGCGTCGGTCGAACCCGGCGGCTTCGAGCGATTGGTCAAATATATCCGCGTGGCGGAGGCCTCGGTCGGCGACGGCGTGAAGAAAGTCTACGATAGTGAATTGTCTTCGCTGAAGAAGTTGCGCCGCGTGAATGATGAATGATATGTAGGGGCGAAGCATGCTTCGCCCCTACGGCTTATTATGGGAATGATGCAAAATATCCGCCGCACGATTCGACCCGCTGCGAAAACTGCACAAGCAATCCTTCGTTGGAAACGATTTTCGTTCCATGATGCGCCGCCCATCTTTGGCAACTCAAAGCCAAAGAGCGGGTCGCATTTGCTTTTGCAAATCCTCAACGGCTTTACACAAATCATGCCGTATCGTTACGTGGACGCAAGTCCAATTCGGACGATCAACAAAGACGGTGGACGGAGGACGGCAGACCGTATTCTGGCCGACCTTCAAAGTATTCCGCGCGGTGTGATCGGCTGGGGATTTTTGGAAGCGACCAAAGAAAACGTCTCGCTCCTCGCCTCGAGCGGGCGCGTCAACTATTTCATTTATCGTGATCCGCGCGATATGCTCGTCTCGCAGGTCTTCTTCGCGACCGATATGTATGAAGAACACGGAATGCACGCTTACTATAAGTCCCTTCCTGATTTTTCTGCGAGACTCAAAATTGCGATTACCGGCATCG
>JBJKOR010000713.1:0-2956 GCA_046707185.1 Anaerolineales bacterium
ATCACCAGCAAAGCAGATGCAGGCGCGCGGAACCCGCTCGAGCAGATCGCACGCAGAAGCAGGATCGATATTCCTAGTAACTTGTTTCATGACAGTACTCCACCACTATGGATTTTTTCATGGATACACTTGTATTCATAACGGTCTGCATTGCCCGCGCCGTGATGGGGAGACGCTGTGTTCGACAGTTTTTTGTATAGCGTTTGTATATCGACTTTTTCAAATCTTGCGGCAAAACAGCTCACCCTTGCCAATTGGGACTATCATCGCGTCCACACGGCTGTCGCTTAATGCTCTATCTAGCATTGGCTTTAAAGTCGCTTGATGGTTTATAGCATTATCCGCAATCAGTAAGCCGCCTTTGACTAATTTGGGAATAATGGCTTCATAACATTCGCCATAAACTTCCTTCTCCGCGTCCAAAAAACAGAAGGCTATGTTTTCAAACTGCGAAAGATAATTTCGAGCATCACCTTCGACTAAATCTATTGTTTTTTCCACTTGGGCAACTTGAAAAGTCTCGCGCGCTAATCTCACTTTTTCTGGCAACACTTCAAACGTATGAAGGGTCCGCCCCAGCATTTCACAAGCGATATTTATCCAAAGCGCAGAGTAACCTGCACTGGTGCCAATTTCAAGGTACATACCGTCAGGAGCGTTGGCGGCTAATAAAGCCAGAAATTTTCCCGTTTCTGGCGGTATCTGGCGCAAACGTTGGCTTCGAGGTGTGCCATCTTCCCGATCTCTAACATCGATTTGCTCTAGGTATTTCATCCGATCTAGGACGGATTGACGCATTGAATGAAACATAATTGTTATTACTCCTGAAATCTTGGTGAATTTTGCAAGGAACTGCCCAACGAATTAAGGATAGAGGCGACGAGGAGGATCAAAATCGAAACAGCGGTGGAACGGGCAGCAAATCTTGGAAGGTACATTGGAACTCTTTTCACATTTGTTTGAGGAAACTTGAAGCGCTTCATGTCTTATTTCATTTTGTCTTTAGACGATGCCAATACGGATGCGTGAGCACCAATACCACGGCTTGAGTTCTTCACTCAATGCACGATGAACTTTTTGCTTGAAAACATCGAGGCCAATCTGGTTTTCGCTCATGCCGCCTTTGAGCAGTGTCATCACGCCGCCCTGACTCATCAAGATTCCTTCGAGACGTTCGGCGTTGCCCAACTCGATTTGATGGATCACGATTTCTGTTGTGTATCGAAAACATCCGCTGCTTTCCATGCGCGCCAAATGCTCGGCCTTGTCCCAGCTTCGAACGGGCGCGGGATCATTGTACGCCTTTTTCAACCCATATGCCTTCGACATACATTCTTCGTACGCCGCGTCCGCTTCCCAACTGCAAGTCGTGGGCGG
Organism: Anaerolineales bacterium; assembly: GCA_046707185.1. GTDB lineage: Bacteria > Chloroflexota > Anaerolineae > Anaerolineales > Villigracilaceae > Fen-1038. The sequence goes on from JBJKOR010000713.1 coordinate 1,378, forward strand.
CCAATCATAATCATACGCGGCGAAGACTCCACCCGCGACGAGGATGCGTGCGGCTTCTTCGAATGTGGCTTGCGGTTCCATCCAATGCAAGGCTTGGGAACAGGTGACAATTTGCGCGCAATGATCGGGCAGACCTGTTCGATGAGAAAAGCCTTCACGATAGATAACGTTCTTCGCTTCGGTCCGGACCTCGGCCTGGGTGCGCATATCTTTGGTTGGTTCGACGCCGATCACTTGATCCGCTTTATCCGCCCAATAACGCGTGGACAACCCCGTGCCGCTGCCAAGATCAACCACCAGCGCGGGACGAGACGCATTTGCAATGCGAGTTAGCAGATCAGCTAAAACATCCGGCGGCGCAGGACGATACTTGTCATAAAGATCCGCGAAACCAGTGAAGCGTTCGATGTTGCCGGAGAAATCATCATTCATTTTGTTTGCGCACTTGTCGTGTGTCCAAATCTTGGAAAGAGCATTAAAACTCTTTTCATATGGGGCGAAAACCAGAGTCCTATCAAGGAAAGAAATGGTAATCCCAAAAATACGACCATAAGTCTCGCCGATGTTGATGCCTTTTTCCTTACCATACCTCTCCTGGTGTCCCGTAAGTTCCAATTGAAGTAGATGACTCGGAAGCTCAGTATCAACATCCAATATCAATGATATACTTACGGTGTAAGCATATTATCGCTTGCGCTGTAAGTTGTCAACCCCCGATGAAAAGGAACTAAACCCATGCGAAAAAGCCTTCCGCATCTCACCCGCAGCCTTGTGTTGGAATCCGCATTGAAAATCCTGGACGAACAGGGCTTGGCTGAACTCTCCATGCGCAAATTGGCCGCCACTTTACACGTTGAGGCCATGTCACTCTACAATCATGTCAAGGACAAGCAGGATCTGTTGAATGGATTGGTTGATTTGGTCCTTTCCCGAATTGAACTGCCCAATATCTCGTTGCCTTGGGGCGATCGCTTGGAAGCCATTGCCAGGAACCTATATGATGCCTTGGTACAACATCCGGCACTCGTTATTATCCTTGCTTCCCAGAAGGGCAGCCGAGATGGTAATACGGTTTTGCAAGGTATGGACAATGTCATTGCTGTTCTGGCGGATTCAGGCTTGAAGCCTCGACAACAGGTCAATGCCTTCCGCGGGTTGTTGGCCGTGTGCTTTGGTTTTGTTCTGGCACATACCCAGGGTTTCAACATGACCAAAGAGTTGGCGCAAAAAGAGTGGAACCAATGGGATAGTCGTCAATGGGATCGTGATACGCTGCCTCATTTGGCGTCACTTGCCCCATATTTCCTGCAAACGCCAGTCGACGATGACTTCCGATTTATGCTGCGCGCTTATCTTGATGCCCTCCGAACGGCTGCTGTAGAAGATGAAACCGCTTGAGATCGCGCTGTCGCTTGCCAACGTACTGATTCTTTGCACGCTTACGATTCCGAGACTTCGCACGTGGCGCTGGATGGGCAACATAACCCTCATCGCCTTACCCATAGCCGGCATTTAGATTTTGGTCGAGGGTCCGCGCTGGCAGATGGTTCCGGCATACGCATTGTCGGGGCTCTTTGCC
>JBJKOR010000714.1:0-1278 GCA_046707185.1 Anaerolineales bacterium
AAAGATTGTTGATACCGCGGTCAATGAAAAAGTGGATATGGTCAACTTCGCACGCGTCGCCTATAAAGACCGTTCGCCCGCGCCGACCTTTCAGCGTGAGTGGGGCAGAAGAATCATTCGCTTATCCCAAGCTAAAATCCCGACTCTGCTTTTGGTCGGCAATCACGATCTTTCGCCCGCCATTGGGCGCGCTCATGCCATTCAAGAGTTTGATACCTTGCAAGTGCCGTATGTGCGTGTGTTGCAGCAGCCTGAACTGTTGACGCCAAACGATTTATGGGATTTGCCCATTCAAGTCATTGCCATGCCGTGGATTTCGCGCTCCGGTTTGATGGCATCGCTGGATATGAGCGGAACCGATTCAGCGGAAGTCTTTGCGAATATCGAATCTCGAATATCGGAATTGATCGAAGGCTGGCTCGAAGAAGTTGATTTGGATCTGCCACTTATTCTCACTGCTCATGCTTCCGTGCAAGGCGCAACTTATGGCTCCGAACGAATGGTGATGCTTGGAAGCGATTTGGTGCTGCCTGGTTCATTGGTCAAGAATCCGCGCTTTGATTATGTGGCGCTGGGTCATATTCACAAGCCGCAAAATTTGAATGAGGGTCAGCATCCACCGGCGATTTATCCTGGCTCCATCGAGCGCATTGATTTTGGCGAGGTCGATGACGACCGCTATTTTGTCATCGCGGATGTCGAACGCGGGGAGGCGAAAGTAGATTGGCGAAAACTCGAAGGCGCACGCCGATTTATTGATCGCCGAATTGCTTTAACTTCCACTAATGATGTGATGGAGAATCTCAAAGACGCATTGCCCAAAAATATCGAAGGCGCGATCATTCGACTTACCGTTGAATATCCGCGCGAATATGACGCTTTGATCGATGAATCAGCCTTACGCAAATATGCCGAAGCCGCCTTTGAATTTCATCTGGTCAAACATCCGCAAATGGAAGCGCGTATTCGTTTGCCCGTCGATCAAACCGTCAGCAGTTTGAGCCCGCTCGATTTGCTGGATCAATACTGGCGCGCGGCCAAGATCGAAGACGCGGACGCATTGCAAAAGCTGGCACAGGAAATCATTTCGCCGGATGAATAATTTCGATCTTTGGTAGCTGCGAGCCGACAGCTGATTCTTGACATTTTACCGACAGCTGAGACTTGACACAAATGGTCGTTAGAACCGACAGCTGATCCTTGACATATCTGTCGGCTGAATCTGACACGTATCCAATTTGAACGATGGGCAAGCTGGAAGTATAGTTGCCTCCGGTG
>JBJKOR010000715.1:0-3022 GCA_046707185.1 Anaerolineales bacterium
AAAGCTGCCCGCCGGATTGAATTGCAAGGTATCCGGTTTGGAAACAAATCCCGCAGGCATGGCGGCATCCAAAACAGTTTGAGCCAGACTCGTTAAATCGCTGGCAGTTACATATTGGGCCTCGTATTGAACCGTCATTGTGAGCTTCAAAGTATCGCCCGGCTGTTCCGCTGGCGGATTGTAGATTTCCTGCGAGGGAGCATCAGCTTTCAGTGTGTTCGGCAAAATCAAATCGTGCGTTCCGATGGATGCAGCAATTTCCCGCATCGCCTGTTGTTTCATGACTGCCACAACAGCGTCGCGCAAATGTTGGCGGTCCGCGTCCGCCGCTTCGGTCGCAGTCAGGTTCGTTCCGCCCGTAGTCGGGTTGGGATTCGTCACGGAGGCCGAAAGCGCAAGGGTACCTTCGATGGCTCGGATCGCGTCCGCCGCCACGTTGCCGGATGAGCCGCCTTCCACCGCGATAATCGGCACCTCCACAAATTTCTTCGAGCCACCGGGTAGATGCGTGACATTCACGGTTTGAAATTTAATGGACGGCGAGCTGGCCGTGTAAATCACCGTTGCAGCGGGGATCGTCAGATCGTTTTGCGTCAAATTGGTAAAGCGCGCGATGCCCTCAGCTTTGTCGTTCGGCACACTGCCTTGCGAGATGATCGTCATCGTCTGCGAGGCCGTGACAAGAACACTCGTTTGATGCGCGGGCACACTGCCTGAAATGAAGACAGATTCGATATCTGGATTCGCGGAAACCGGAATCGTGATGGATTGTCCTTGAGATATTGGAGTCAATTTAATCGCCGCGCGCGGGACGAATAGAGCGGCCACCGCTAAAACGGCCAGCACGCCAACCGCAAAGAATCCAATCCGCACGAATGGATTAGCCCGCCATTTGCCTTCATCGACTTTGCTCTGTTCCTTCATCTCGCGCAGGTCGCGCCTCGGAAACATGTCAAGTCTAAGAGGCCTGACATGTTTTGCTGGCCATGCTTCACGTTGAGCATCCGCCGTCGACTTAAAGACCGGAATGCCGAAACCTTGCGCGTCGCGTCTAACGTTGGGAATGCGCGTCACGAGACCTAGTTCCGCTCCCAGCATACGCGCATGACTCTGAAGCACGCGCAAATCCACAGGTCGAAGTGTGATACGTTCGAATCCCGGCCAGACCAGCAGAATGCGCGGCGACTTGGCCCACGACATGCGGTCACGCACGGAAATCAAATCGTCATGCGACTCGAGCGTGATGATTTGCGTCTTCATTAATCTACAATTATACAGTATGCTTGACATGCCCCTGCTTTACCAGTATAAGCAACGCCATGAAAAAATCTGCACGCATTGTCTTTAGCCTAATCATGACAATCTTCATGATTGGTTGCACCATCTCTTCGAACCTCCCGTCCATTCTGCCAAAGAAGGCGACCGCCACGCCCAGTATCACCCCGACCCTTCCCCCGACTCCCACCCCTGTTTCAACTTATACACCCATTCCAAGCGTCAGCATTACAGATGCAGATAAGGCATTCTTCGACGGAGACCTGCCGACTGCCGAAAGTGATTACCGTATTGCATTTGACAATTCGAATGATCCATCCGTCAAGGCCGCGGCGCTGTGGGGATTGGCACGTGCCCTTTACAGCGACGAACGCAACGGTGACGTATTATCCACACTGGGGCAATTGAATTCAAGTTATCCTGACTCGCCGTACGCCAAAGGACCGTCCTATTTTCTGATCGGTCAGACTTACATGTCGATGAAGAACTACGAAAGCGCCGCGCAGGCTTATCAAATGTATTTGAAATTGCGTCCCGGCATCCTTGACTCGTACATCCAGGAATTACGCGGCGACGCGTTGAGTGATGACGGCAATTATCCGGACGCGTTGAGCGCCTACGAGGCCGCCCAATCCGCGCCGCATCTGGATGATGCTTTCGCATTGCAAATCAAGATTGCCCAAATGCGCACGGACATCGGGGATTATGCCACCACAATTTCTATCTACACGAATATTATGGAAAGCACTAATAACGATTACATCAAATCACAGATGGATTATCTATTGGGCGAAGCGAATCTCACCTTGAACAAGACCGATATCGCCTATGGATATTTCCGTGACGCAATCTCCAATTATCCGGTTTCGTATTATTCATATCAATGCCTGGTGGAATTGGTCAATGCAGGCGCGACAGTGGACGACCAGGACCGCGGCCTGACGGATTACTTCGCCGGTCAATATGGCCCGGCGCTCGCCGCGCTGGAACGTTACATCGCTGCGAATCCCGGCAACGATGGAACCGCGCACTATTACCGCGCCCTGACCTTGAAACAGATGGAAAAATATCCGAATGCCGTCAAAGAATTCACTTACTTCATCCAACATTACGCCACCGATCCGCATTGGATCGACGCCTGGGATCAGGAAGCCGATACACAATGGAATGGTCTCAACGATTCTCAAGCCGCGACGGACACATTGCTGGGGTTTGTAAAAGCTGCACCCGCCTCGGATCACGCACCGGACGCACTGATGAGCGCCGCGAGTATCTTCGAGCAGGATAACAAACTCGAGCAGGCCGCACAGGTCTACGAACGCGTTGCCAATGAATACCCCAGCAGCGATCAAGCCCCGAACGCGTCTTTCGGAGCGGGGCTTATGTTCTACCGCGAATCAAAATATAGCAGCGCCTTAAAAGATTTCCAGCGCAGCCTGGCATTGGCAATTCAACCGGAAGATCGAGCACGCGCCGATTTATGGATCGGCAAGACCGATCAACAGCTCAATCAGGCCAACGAGGCGCAAACGGCATGGCAACAGGGACAAAGCCTCGATCCCGGCGGTTATTACAGCTTACGCGACCGCGATCTTCTCCTGGGCGTCAAGCCCTTCTCTCAATCGCCTACCACAAACCCCAAGGTCAACCTGGCCTCGGAACGCAAAGACGCCGACTCGTGGGTACGCTTGACGTTCGATCTTCCAGCTGGAACGGATCTTACCGGACCCGGTCCGCTGGCAGCTGA
>JBJKOR010000716.1:0-1920 GCA_046707185.1 Anaerolineales bacterium
GTGGTGCACCTGCGCCGCGAAGTCGCAGCGACGATGCGGCTCCTTGCAATGACATTTGGTATTACAATACGCATCCTTTAAATTATGAACACAGAATCAAAATTCAATTTAGTTTCACCGCGCTCGCAAGTGGAAGTCCATCTTCCCGATGGACGCGTTCTATCGGGACCGCGCGGCGCACAGGTGGGGGAGTTCCTCAAAACCGTTGAATTCACCGCGCCCGTTGTGGCCGCGATCGTCAACGATGAACTTCGCGAGTTGACGTATCCTGTCGATATGGATGTCCGTGTGCGACCCGTGACCATGTCGGATAATGATGGCGCCTTGATTTATCGCCGCTCGTTGAACTTCCTGCTGGAAAGGGCATTTGCCGATCTCTTTCCAAAGGTCAAGCTGACCATTGACCATTCGATTTCGTTCGGCGGATATTACTGTCAGGTCGTGGGACGCAAGCCGTTGTCGGACGAAGAAATTGCTTCGTTGAAATCGCATATGCAGCAATTGATCGAATCCGATTTGCCGTTCGAGCGAAAAGAAGTTCCTTTGAAGGAAGCAATCGAATATTTCCGTTCGATCGATTACAACGATAAAGTCCGTTTGCTGGCTTATCGTCAAAAAGATTACCTGACGTTGTACCGCCTCGGGGATCGCATGGATTACCATCACGGTTACATGGTGCCGTCCACGGGTTATCTCAAATGGTTCGATTTGTATGCCACCAACGGCGGTTTCACGCTGCGTTTTCCGCGCCGCCATGCGCCCACACAACTCGAAGCGGCGGTCGCTTATCCCAAATTGCTTTCGACCTTCCGTCAGTATGGCAATTGGCTCAATCGTCTCGGCATCGACAACGTCGGTGCGTTGAACGATGCGATTCAAGCCGGGCGCGCCCACGAGATCGTCCTGGTATCCGAAGCGCTGCACGAACAAAACGTGGCCGAGATTGCCCAGCAAATCGCCGATAAGAAATCGCACATCGTGTTGATCGCCGGTCCGTCCTCATCCGGCAAGACCACGTTCTCGCGCCGCCTCACGGTTCAATTGCTGGCGCTTGGCATCTCACCCTATCCACTCGAACTCGATAACTATTTCCTGGACCGCGACGAGACTCCGCTGGGCGAAGATGGCAAGCCGGATTTCGAAGCGCTCGAAGCGCTCGATCTTAAGTTGCTTGGCGAACACCTTGATCAATTGACTGCTGGCGGGAAAGTTCAATTGCCGCGCTATAACTTCAAGACCGGAATGCGCGAAGCAGGTGAACACGTGCAATTGCAGCGTGGACAGCCGATCATCATGGAAGGCATTCACGGCCTTGATCCACGCCTCCTTCCCACGACGTTCAGCGGACACGCCTTCAAGTTTTACGTTTCGGCCCTGACTCAGCTCAACCTCGACCGCCACAACCGCGTCTCGACCACCGACACGCGCCTCATCCGCCGCATTGTGCGCGACGCACATGACCGAGGCTACAGCGCCGCGCAGACCATCTCGCGTTGGGAGTCGGTGCGACGCGGCGAGAAGAAACATATCTTTCCGTATCAAGAGAATTCGGATGTGATGTTCAACACGGCGCTGGTGAATGAACTTTCCGCCCTTAAACCATTTGTCGAGCCGTTGCTTCGACAAGTTGCGTTTGGCACGCCCGAATACATCGAAGCCAAACGCCTGCTGGCTTTCCTCGATTGGTTCCTGCCAATCGAAGCCGAGATGATTCCCGAAAATTCCATCGTGCGCGAATTCATCGGCGGATCAGTATTGAAGGACTTTACGATTTGGAAACACAAGTAACTCGCAGTGCATCGCACCACACCGATGGATTTATCTGCGAATGCAGACGAAGCTTCCTTTTAGATTAGTGCCGTTTTTATAGGTGCGATGCACCCTCCAATTGAATTGGCGCTGCATAACCTGTCATTGTAT
>JBJKOR010000717.1:0-2898 GCA_046707185.1 Anaerolineales bacterium
CTGATGTAACGCCACATATCTTGAGCGAAGTCGATCAGAATGGAATTGATCAGATGTAATGTGTTGAAATACTCGATCCAATTGTCGTAAGGCAGGATTTGCGTAGTAATGAGGTTTGGTTCTAATCCCAAATCGTGAATAAATTTTTCACTGAATGCGATCCAATCCACCTGCGGCGAGGCGGAGACGAGCGCATTGAAGTTTCCAACCGCGCCGTTGAGTTTGGCTTCAAAGCGATGGGAAAATAAAATTTTGTATTGATCTTTGAGCCGCGTATAGAAGACTGCCATCTCTTTCCCAAATGTGGTCGAAACTGCAGGTTGACCGTGCGTACGCGCGAGCATTGGCGTGGATTTATACGTTTGAATGAGTCCCGCCAATTGCTTGAGTACTTCATTCAGAGCAGGACGGATGACATGATCACGCGAATTTCGCAACGCAAACGCCAGTGCGATATTGTTTACATCTTCAGAAGTCAAACCGAAGTGTAAAAACTCTACAAGGTCGGATAAAGTCGTTTGCGCGAATTTTGCTCGCAGAAAGTTTTCGATGGCTTTCACATCGTGACGCGTGACCTGCTCCAAGTCTTTGATTTGACGCGCATCGTCTAATGAAAAGGCCCTCGGATCGCAAAGCTTATCAAAGAAATCGAGTTCTGCATAAGTAAAATCACGAATGAGATGAGCATCACTTGAAAGATCAGTGAGATGCATGATTTCGATAAACACGCGGTCGCGAATGAAAGCGAACTCTGAAAAGAATTCACGCAGAGATTCGGTTTCGTGAACGTACCTTCCATCGAGCGGGGAAAGGGATAGCAATTCGTCAGGCATTGGATTGAGTAATCTCATTATAGCATTGCGGGATGATGAAGCGCGACATATAATTTCATCTGTCATTGCGAGCCGCCGCTGGTCGAGTTTGCGAAGCGTATATCGAGACCAAGGCGGCATGGCAATCCCATGTTGTCATGCAATCGTTTGGTTGTAAATAACATGGGATTGCTTTGTCGCCTACCCCTTCGACTTCGAGCTGCGCTCTCCGCTCAGGGCGTTGCAGCTCCTCGCAACGACATAATATGATGAGGAGCGTGTTATGAAGATTCTGCCTGAGCTTGCTCTAACGTATGATGATGTATTGCTCGTGCCGCAATATTCCGATGTGGCTTCGCGCCGCAAACTCTCCACGCAAACGAAATTGACGCGGTCGATTACTTTGCAATCTCCGATTGTCTCCGCCAATATGGATACGGTCACCGAAAGCGAAATGGCGATTGTCATGGCGCGCGAAGGCGGCATCGGAATCATTCATCGCTTCATGACGATTGACGAACAAGTGAAGCAGATCAAGCGCGTCAAAAAGGCGGAATCGTTTATTGTTGAAAATCCAATCGCACTAACCGTTTCGCATTCTGTTGGCGATGTGAAGAAGATCGTCGAAGAAACATACACCGGTGGCATTTTGGTTTTGGATAACAAGGATCGTGTGGTCGGCATTGTCACTACGCGTGATCTTTTGTTCGAAGAGAACAACAATAAGCCATTGTCGGAATTGATGACGCGCGATGTGATCACCGCCCCGCGCGATACGACGCTTGAGCAGGCGGAAAAAATCCTGCATGAAAACCGCATCGAGAAGCTGCCATTGGTGGATGCGAGCGGGAAGCTTGCCGGACTTATTACGTTGAAAGACATCATGAAGATGTCCGAATATCCCAAAGCGACCAAGGATTCGCGTGGACGCCTGGCGGTCGGCGCGGCGGTGGGCGTGAAGTCGACCGAGATCAAGCGCGTCGAACGGCTGTTGGAAGCGGGCGCGGATTGCATTGTGGTGGATATTGCCCACGGCGATTCGAAACTTGAGATGGATGTGATCAAGGATATTCGCAAGCAATTTCCATCGGTTCAAATCATCGGCGGCAACGTTGCCACCGCCGAAGGCGCGCAGCGCTTGATCGATGTCGGCGCGGATGCCGTGAAGGTTGGCGTCGGTCCCGGTTCGATTTGCATCACGCGCCTTGTGGCAGGCGCGGGCGTTCCGCAATTGACGGCGGTCATGAATTGTGCGGCGGTGGCGCGCCCGCAAAATCTTCCGATCATCGCGGACGGCGGCATTCGTACATCGGGCGATGTGGTCAAGGCGTTGGCGGCGGGCGCATCAACAGTCATGATTGGCAGTCTGCTGGCGGGCACGGATGAAAGTCCCGGCTTGTTGATGACGCGCAAAGGTCATCGTTATAAAGTGTCGCGCGGCATGGCCTCGCTTCAAGCCAATGTGGCGCGCAAAGTGCGTGAAGGCGAAGGCGAAATCACACAGGAAGAGATCGAAGATTATGTGTCCGAAGGCGTCGACGCCTCGGTTCCGTATCGCGGTTCGGCGCGCGAGATTTTGCATCAACTCATCGGCGGACTGCAATCGGGCATGAGCTACAGCAACGCGCACACGGTGGAAGAGCTTCACGAGAAGGCGGTCTTTGTTCGCATCACAGAAGTTGGAATCGCCGAATCCAAGCCGCATGATGTGGAACTGATGTAATTGTAGATGTCATTGCAAGGAGCCGCGTTGGTTGAGTAGCGAGCGAAGCGAGTGTAACGCCCTGCGCCCTTTCAGGGTCGAAACCAGCGGCGACATGGCAATCTCGACTTAACATCATAGAGGAAATTGCTTCGCTTTGCTCGCAATGACACGAATCAAATCCGACTTCAAGCGGACGCGCGTTTTATCAGGTTATAATCATCTTATGGCTGATACTCATCACCCCTCGACGCCTGCGGCAGGGCGACAACTTGACCCCGAAGCGAAACCCGACGACCGCGTCGATAATGCTCTGCGTCCGCAGAAGCTGGCCGTGTTGATCGGTCAGGATCAGGTCAAGGAGAATCTCGGCATTCTGATTGC
>JBJKOR010000718.1:0-2498 GCA_046707185.1 Anaerolineales bacterium
TACTGGTCGTCCAGTTGGCGGCGGGTGTCGAAATGCCCTTCGGGCGACTCGACCATCGCCGCCGTATTGAGACCAGCATCCTCCGGCATCGCCACGCGCGGGACCTCGACGCCGGACGTTGTCTCGAATTTCTTCTTCCGCTCCACGAATCTAACCAGCGACTTCTTGAGCGTGTTCTCTCGCCATTTTTTGTATTGATCCTGGATTGTCATAGTTTTCACCTTTGATTTATCATACTTGCATGTAGGTGCAAGTATTGCGAGCCTCGAGCGAAACGAGTGGGTGTGGCAATCTCGTTTTCTGAAACATAAGATTGCCACATCGGGCTTCGCCCTCCTCGCAATGACATTTGCAATAAGTATACAGCCAATTCATTCCATGAATTTGGATAGTGTAAGGCAGAATATCAGGACAAATGTCAGTTGTGAGTTATCAACGAAAATGCTAGACTATTCGTATACATTTGCAGGAGGCTTGATCTCATGGGTAAAAATCTACTTTATGTTGGAGCGGGGATTCTATTTCTCATTGGCTTGTGTCTGCTCGGGTATGGGGCGTTGAGTGTCGTTGGTTCCACTGCGTCAAACGGCAGCCAAAGCTGGCTTACGTATGGATTAGGCTTCGGCTTCGTTGGCATCCTTTTCCTGGGAGGCGGCGCGGCTCTGGTCTATGGCGGGATGCGCGGACAAAAAACCGAAGTCACGCAGCAGGTCACGATGAAGGTGGACTTGCCCGGCGATACGAAGATTTCCCAGGTCACATGCAAGAATTGCGGCGGCGCTCTCAAGCCGGAGAACATCAAGATGGTGGCGGGTGCGCCGATGGTCGAATGTCCCTATTGCGGAACGACGTATCAACTTACTGAAGAACCGAAGTGGTAAATCATTTGCGTTTTACGCTTTGCGCTTTTTCACTCAAAACGCAATTTGTAAAACGCAAGGAGGCCCCATGCTCCGAAAAATCCTACCCTTAGTTTATATTCTATTCATTGCTGCGATGCTGCCAGCCAGCGCATTGGCACAAAGCTCTTATCAATTCAGCGTCGATAAGGAGCAGGTCAATGTGTATTGGAACGCCGACGGAAGCGAATCGCTGGATTATGTCTTTGCCTTTGCCAACCAGCCAGACGCGCATCCGATCGATTACGTGGACGTGGGCATGCCCAACGGCAACTTCGACATGAGCACCGTCACAGCGGATGTGAATGGTACCAAAGTCGACGTTTCGCAAAGCGATTATCAGGGAAACGGCTCCGGCTTTGCAGTGGTGATGGGATCGCAAACCATTCAATCCGGCGCGAGCGGATCGGTGCATGTGTATGTCGGGAGTATCACGGGTGTGCTCTATCCTGATACCAGCGACAACTCTTACGCCAGCGCCGATTTCGCCCCGATGTATTTCGATTCGCAGTACGTAACCGGCAACACCGATATGAGCGTGACGTTCCACCTGCCGCCGGGCGTTCAACCCAACGAACCGAAGTGGCATTCCTCGCCCTCCGGTTTTCCATCCCAGCCACAGACCGGAATCGATTCGCAGAAGCGCGTCACCTACACTTGGGAATCGGCCAGCGCCAATGCCTACACCTCGTATACCTTCGGCGCATCCTTCCCGAAGAGTTATGTGCCTGACACAGCCATTGTACAAACTTCCATCTTCGACACGATCGGCGGTTTTATCGCAGGTCTGTTCGGCGTATTAGTAGGCATATTACCCGTTTGTTGTTTTCTCTTGTTCTTTGTCGGCTTTCCAATTCTTGGCGTAATTCAAGGACAACGCCGTAAATTGCAATACATTCCACCAAAGATTGGTATCGAAGGTCATGGCATCAAACGCGGACTGACGGCGGTCGAGGCCGCCATCCTGTTGGAGCAGCCGCTCGATAAAGTCATGACGATGATTTTGTTCGGTGTCGTTAAAAAAGGCGCGGCGACCGTTACATCGCGCGACCCGTTAAATATTCAAGTGAATGAAGTGCCATCAACCGTCACTTTATATGATTATGAACTGAATTTCTTGAAGGCATTCAAGCTGGATTCGCTTCAAGCGCGCCGCGCAGAATTACAAGGCATGACAGTAGCTCTGGTCAAATCAGTTGGCGAGAAGATGAAAGGCTTCAGTCGCAAGGAGACGCAGGCTTACTACAAGAACATCATGGAACAGGCCTGGCAGCAGGTGGAGAGTGCTCAGACGCCTGAAGTAAAAAGTCAAGCGATCGATCAAAACCTGGAATGGACGATGCTCGATCACAACTACAATGAACGTTCCCAGCGCGTCTTCACCGGCCCGATCTTCCTCCCGATGTGGTGGGGAGGTTACGACCCGATGTATCGTTCTGCACCCATGGCGCCCACTGCGACAACGACGCCCGCCTCCATGTCCATTCCCGGCGGACGATCGAATGCCTTGCCCGGTGCAACCTTCGCGGCCTCGGTGGTTGGCGGAGTTCAAAACATGTCAAGCAAAGTCATTGGCAATTTGAATTCATTCACCAGCGG
>JBJKOR010000719.1:0-1434 GCA_046707185.1 Anaerolineales bacterium
CAGCTATAACCGCCTACTAGTCGATTAAAACAAAATGCAATGAGAAGAAATGCTAAACAAAGCTTCAATTATTAACTTCGATACAAATAATTTATCTCTATCAACTTCTTCAACAGTTCATCACTCATATCTTCATCCCTCATGCGCCATGACCAATTGCCGCCCAACGTGCTGGGAAAATTCATGCGTGCTTCACCGCCGAGGGAAAGCATATCCTGCATCGGCGCAACAGCGAACATCGCCACCGACGACCAGATGCTGCGAATCAAATCCCAGGCGAAGTCATGTCCATCCGAGTGCAGATAGCGAAGCGCAAACTCGCGTTCTTTTTCGGTCGCTGTTGCAAACCAGCCTAACGCTGTATTGTTATCATGCGTGCCGGTGTACGCCACGCAATTCTGAACGTAATTATGCGGCAGGAATGGATCATCGGGGCTATTGAATCCAAATTGTAAAACTCTCATGCCTGGCAGATCGAACTCTTCACGAATCGCAACCACATCCGGCGTGATCACACCGAGGTCTTCGGCGATAATGGGCAATTCTGGTCTCGATGCGGCGGCGGCGGTCTCGATACGCTGCGCTACTCGACCACCGGTCAACGCAGATTCAATTGCGTAAAACAAATCCGCGCCGGGGCCGGGCTTCCATTGACCGTGCTCCGCGGTTTTATCTTTGCCGGGAATTTCGTAATAGCCTGCAAAACCTCGGAAATGATCGAGACGGATGATGTCCACCATTTTCAAGGTAGCTTTGAAGCGCTCGATCCACCACGCATACCCTGTGCGCTTATGAACATCCCAACGATACAGCGGATTGCCCCATAGTTGTCCCGTCGCTGAAAAAAAATCCGGCGGCACGCCCGCCACGACAGTTGGATTTCCATCGTCGTCGAGGAAAAACAATTCAGGATGAGACCACACGTCCGCGCTATCGCCTGCCACAAAAATCGGGATGTCGCCGATGACGCGAATCCCTTTTTCATTGGCATATTTTCTCAACGCGTCCCATTGACGGAAGTAAAGGAATTGATAAAACGCAATCCGTGAAATTTGATTGCCAAGGTTTTGACGCGCTTGGTCGAGTACACTCGTGTCTCTCTTCTTGACTTCAGCCGGCCAGCCGCTCCACGCCCCGCCGCCATTTGAATCTTTCAACGCCATAAAAAGCGCAAAGTCATCGAGCCAGGATGAATTCTCTTTGCAGAAGGAGTTAAACTCATTGCGAAGAGACTCTTCGACTTCGTGGCGCTGCGGCGCCACTCCGTTCAGAGCGACATTTACAAAACGGTCGAAAGCCTTTTGCAGCAGCTTAACCTTCCACGGAATGAGCAAGCCAAAGTTTACGCGCGAAGCGGGAAAGTCCGGCTTATCGGCCAAATCAGATTCAGTCAGCAATCCATCACGCAGAAGAAGTTCGGGGCTGATCAAATAC
>JBJKOR010000720.1:0-4192 GCA_046707185.1 Anaerolineales bacterium
ACGGCAAGCCGCTTTGACCGCCTTCGCCGGGTTTTACCAGCAGGGCTTGATACAGATTTAAGCGCCCCGCTGTAAAGCCATAGGCTGAACCGGCCATGAACAAGCGCCAGACGCGATAGGTCGGCTCGTCAACATATTTGAGAGCGTCGTTGTGATGAGCCTCCAGGCGGCGTACCCAATGTCGCAGTGTCAGGGCGTAATGCTCGCGCAGGCTTTCGACATCCCGCACTTCAAAGCCTGATTCTTCAGCGGCATGAAGCGTAATATTGATCGGCACCAGTTCGCCGTCCGGGAAAACATAGGCGTTGCTGAAAGTGGGACCACGTTGCGGTTTTTCGGTGGCGCGGCTGGCGATGCCGTGATTTAGAAAAACGCCGCCGGGTTTGAGTAAATTCCAAGCCTGTTTGAAATAAGCGGGAAGCAATGCCGCGCCGACATGCTCGAACATACCCACGCTGACCAGCACATCGCAGCCATCGGGTTCGTTCAGCTCTCTGTAATCACGCACCTCCACGCGGCAACGATCGGATAGTTCTGCCGCGGCGATGCGCTGGTTGGCCAGATCGGCTTGCGGCTGGCTGAGGGTGATGCCGGTGGCGTCCACGCCGTAATGCTTGGCGGCGTACATGACCAATCCACCCCAGCCGCAACCGATATCCAACAGGTGCTGGCCCGGCTTCAGCCGTAACTTGCGGCAGATGAGATCCAATTTCTGCTCCTGGGCTATATTGAGGTCATCTTCCGGCGTTCGAAAATAAGCGCAGGAATAGATCATGTGCTGGTCGAGCCATAGGGCATAAAAGTCATTGGAGACATCATAGTGATAGGTGACGGCTTGCCGGTCGCGCTGGACCGAATGCTGTTTTCCGGACAATCGAGCTGGGCCGCGTTTGACAGTGGGCTGGCGGCCGCCTCTCACTGGCAAGTGTAGCAAGTCGCTGGCGGCGCGCAATTGTTTGCGTCCGCCCAAAGTGGTCTCAGCCAGGTGATCTGCCAACTCAAAGATGGATTCGATATCACCTTCGATATCGAAATCATCATAAAGATAAGCTTCGCCCAGTCCCACTTCCGTGCCGGGCAGGAGCATGGCGCGCAGGGTGCCCGGATGTTTCAGCGCCAGCGTGGCCGGGCGGGGAGTCTCATCAGGCCAGCGCATCCCATCCCACAAGCGAACGCCGACTTTCAGCGGTTGATTTCCGCCAAACAACTCGTCCAGCAAACGCAGAGTCAAATGCTTTGCATCGCTGGATTGAACATCAGTCATAGTTGTTTTTGCTGACATAAACATCTCCTTTGCTTATTTTTTGAATTTCAGACTGATAGTTTGGGGTTCAGGCTGCCTGTGCGTCCTGTTGGACAACCACGAAAACCAACCAGTAGAGCGATTTGCTTTCCATTGGTTGATTTCGTTTTGTGTGATGTTGTAGCCTTGTTCCATCAGTGACGCAGGATCGTGAAAATCCAAAAAAGAAGCCGGGCTTGTACCTCGCAACGGCAGGATATGGACTGGAGCACCACGCGCTATTGCCAGCGCAGTTTCCATTTCTTTTTGACGCTGCTGTACGCTGTCCATAACTTTGACCGAGAACGGGCCGAAGCCATGCGCGTCTGTGGGAACTTCGCGCATGTCGAAAAGGTCGAAGGCGATGATTTCCTTTGCGCCCTGACTCAGCGCCGGTTCGATGGGCAAATTGCTGACTACGCCGCCATCCATCAAAAATTGACCGTTGATTTCCAGTGGGTGTACCCAGGGAGGCAGGGCGGTGGAGGCCTGTACACCTTCCAGCACAGATTGATGTGGGTCAGTTCCATATAACACAACACGCCCGGAGTTTAGGTCACTGGCGACCAGAATTAGTTTGATACCTTGAATATCGCCAAAGCGCAACTGAGGCGTGAGGCCGTGTGCCATGAAAAAGTCACGGATGCGCTGGTCGGGCTGCCAACCCGCGCGGTTGTACAAGATGCGCATGATCAGCCAGAGAGAGTGGGTTGGGAACAAATCCGCCGTGGCGACATCCTGCCAGGGAGCTTTCAAGGCTTCGACTCCGGCCAAATCTACGCCATGCAGCGCCAGATAAGTGGCATTCAGCGCGCCAATCGAAGTCCCCACCAGCATATCGGGTCGAATGCCCATTTCCAGCAAGGCCCGCAATGCACCCACCTGGAACGCGCCGCGCGCTCCGCCACCTCCCAGCACAAATGCCAAAGGCCGCTTCATCGCTTTAAACTCCTGTCTTTTTTCACCTGATGTTTACCTACTGTAACCATTCCATTCACCTCGCCCTGATATTACGATGATTGCAAAGGCGCTCAAAGAGTGCCAAAAAATTCTCGACCTCAAAAGGAGATGTAAAATGAAAACCGCAAAGACTTTGAGTTGGCTGGTGGTCGTGTTAGGTGCATGGGAAGTGATTGTCCCCTTCATTCTGGGTACCTCGCAGAATGCGGGTGCCTTGTGGGACGCAATTCTGCTCGGCATCGCTCTGATCATCCTGGCTGGTTGGGCCGCGCTATCGAACCAGTTCTCCACCGTCACGGCGCTGTCATGGATCAACGTTGTGCTGGGCATCTGGCTGGTCCTCGCTCCCTTCATCGTTGGATACGCCAGCGTGACTGCCGCGATGTGGAACGACGTTGTTGTCGGCATCCTCGCAGGGCTACTGTCGCTGTGGGCGGCTCTGGTGGTGCCGAGCGCAATCAGCGGCACGAGTGGACATCCTGCCGCATAATCGGAGACGTCTTCGATCTGTCCGGCAAGCACGTCATGACACGGGACCCCTGTCAGAATTCTGGCTGGGGTTCTTTGATTACATAACTGATCGCTATACATCGGGCGATGCCTCCAGCGAATACCCTGCGCCTCGTTCGGTGTGCAGATAATGCGGCTGCGTTGGATCGTCCTTTAATTTGAGCCGCAGGCGATGGATGTATACCTTCAGGTAATCGGGATTTTCCATCGCATAGCGGTCCCATACGCGGCTCAGCAGTGTTTCGCTTGACACAAGCCGCCCGGCATTGCGGGCGAGAATTTCCAGCAGGTGATACTCGGTGTTGGTCATCAACACCACTTCACTCCCCATGGTGACTTGATGACGATCGAAGTCAATTCTCAGATCGCCGTTGATATAGGGTCTTTCCGGTTGTCCGGCGAGTCCTTCGGCGCGGCGCAACGCCGAGTGAATGCGCGCCATCAGCTCCAGGTGTCCAAACGGTTTGACGATGTAATCGTCCGCTCCAAGTTCCAGTCCACGCACTTTTTCCAATTCATCATCCTGCACAGTCAGGATGATGACCGGCACATCGCTGAAAAGACGAATCTGTTCCAGCACTTGAAAGCCGTCCATGTCGGGCATTGCCAGGTCAAGCAATATCAGGTCCGGCGATTCTGTGTCCGCGAGAAGCAAGCCGCGTTCCCCGCTGTTCGCTGTGACAACCTGCCAGTTCGGTTCCTGAAGTTGAATGGTCAGTTGCACGGCGCGCACAATATCCGCTTCGTCGTCAATGATCAGGACTTTCTTAATCGCCTTTTGCATCGGAAGCCTCCTCGCGTGCCAACGGGACGGTAAAACAAAAACGGCTGCCGCCGTCCGCCCCATCTTCCATCCAGATGCGCCCTCCGTGCAATTGCACCAGCTCACGGCAGACGAACAGTCCCAGCCCGGATCCGGCGAGAGCCTGATTTTCATTGGCTGTGTAGAATTTGTCGAAGATACGTTCGCGTTCGGAAAGCGGCACGCCGGGCCCGGCATCCTCCACGCAGACTTGAATCGAGTCTCCCGCGCGTTGAAGCTGCACACTGACCGTGCTGTTGGTCGGCGCGAATTTCAGCGCGTTCCCCAACAAATTCGACAGCACTTGCGCGAGCCTCCGCTGATCGCCTTGTATCAGCGGCAGATTGGCATCGCCTTGAAGCGCCATATGCTGTTGCTTGCGCGCTGCGAGCGGCGACAATTCGTCAATCGCTCGCTGACCGAGTCGCGCCAGATCCACAGGCTGGCGATACAGGCTGACCGCGCCCGCCTCCAGCCGCGCGCTTTCCAGCCAATCGGCAACCAATTTCTCCAGCCGATCCAGATTCTGTGAAAACGTTTCAAAGATCTCCGTTTGGGTGCTGGCAGGCAGGCTGCCCCACTGCCCCAGTGAAGAGACAAGCATTTTCAAAACCGTCAGCGGTGTTTTGAGTTCGTGC